>JBJEWX010000001.1:0-4194 GCA_051885275.1 Succinivibrio sp.
GGCTGAGGTTCAACACTCTCATCAAGCCCGTCAGGTTTGATAGTGATGCAAAGTCCTGTATAACCGCTAGGATGAGGCAGGATCTCTTTAGAGATAGCGGTAATGCTGCCTGAGGTACTTGCATGTACAGGTACAGCTCTTCCAGATGTGGCAGTAAGTGGCTGTCCCTTTTTTACATGATCTCCGACATTAACCAGAATCTCGCCGTTTTTTCCTAAGTGTCTTTCTATTGGCAGACAGATAATTGAAGGGAGTTTCAGTTCTTCAATAGCACAGGTACTGGTATCTTTGTGTTCGTTAGGTTTAATACCGCCAAAGAATTTCCAGATTTTTGATCTGGTGATTTTTTCTAACTGTGAAGATGCCATCTGTGTTAGCTCCCACTCTTAATCTGAACTGAATGGATATTCCAATTAAAGTGTGACAGGTTATGATCAAGCCTGATTTTCTCAATACATTTTTCAGGGCAGTTTTCAATACACTCATCGCAGCCTATGCATTCTTCAGGATCTACCACATGAGGCTCCTTTAGTATGCCTGAAATTGCATCAACAGGGCATTTGCGCTTGCACTTTCCACAGCCTGAGCAGGTGGATTCATGTATATAAGCTACCTGTCTTGGGGAGAATATCTGTTCCTCATAATCATCGCCAGACTGAACTGAGATGCCAAGCATTGAGGCAATCTGTTTTGCCACGTCAGAACCTGCAGGTCTGCACATATTTGCCTGAGCCTCTCCTTTAGCTAAGGCCTGAGCATAGGCTGTACAGCCTGGATACCCGCACTGACCGCAGTTTATACCAGGAAGCAGCTTTTCAATACGCTTTTGAGAGCTGTCAGATTTCTTTTGTGTTGCAGAGGCAACTACAGACAGTAAAATTCCTGTAACTGTTAAAACAATGGCAAGAATGCCAAAAAACTCATGATGACTCATGCTGCACTTCCTGCAAATCCTGCAAAGCCCATAAAGGCCAGAGATAAAAGACCTGCTGTAATCAGAGCTATGGCTGTATTCTTAAATGGTTCAGGTACGTCTGATATAGCTAATCTCTCACGAATTGCTGCAAATAACACTAAAACAAGAGTAAAACCTATTCCTGCACCTGCAGAAAAGGCTACTGTCTCAGACAGATTAAAGGAAAGAGAGTCTGTAAGCAGTACCAGGCCAAGCACAATACAGTTAGTTGTGATAAGTGGCAGGTAGATGCCAAGAGCATTGTACAGGTCAAGTGAAATTAACCTGATAATGATCTCTACAAGCTGAACTGTTACAGCAATAACAAGAATGTCCAGGATAAGATCTAATGACTCTAATTTGTAGGCAACTAAAAAATGAGTGTTCACAAGATAGCAGCCTGTTGAGGTAATAAGCAGTACAAATGCTGTTGCAAGTCCCATTCCCAGGGCTGCGGATATTCTGTTGGATACTCCTAAAAAAGGGCAGAGTCCTAAGAACCTTACAAGCACAAAATTGTTGACTATTGCTGCACCAAAGAATAAAAACAGTAAATGGGCCATAGTTATTTTTTATCTGATAAACGTTACAATATTGTAATAACAGTATATGATAACTCAATCTTAATCAATTTTATGAGAAAAACATTCAGTTTATTAAATCTTAATGAAAGAAATCTTCTGCTAGAGCAGTTAAGTTGCGATTTTGTCAATCCAAAATCTGAGCTGAATTTTTCATCTCCCTATGAACTGCTGTGTGCAGTGGTGCTCTCTGCTCAGACTACGGATGAGGCTGTAAACAAAGTTACACCAATGCTTTTTGCAAAAGCTTCAACTCCATCTATGATGGTGGAGCTTGGAGAAGAGAGTATTGGGCAGATAATTAAAACCATTGGGCTATGGAAAGCAAAGGCAGGATACCTTGCCAAGCTTAGCAGAATTCTTGCAAAAGACTATGGAGGAGAGGTTCCTGACAGTTTTGATGAACTCATAAAGTTACCAGGAGTTGGCTCAAAAACTGCAAAGGTCGTACTAAATGTCGCCTTTAATCAGCCAACGGTAGCTGTGGATACACATATTTTCAGAGTGGCTAACAGAACTGGTTTTTGCCTTGGAAAAAATGCAAAAGAGGTTGAAGACAGGATAGTTCCTCTTATAGAGGAGAAATTCCTGCTAAAGGCCCACCATCTGCTGCTGCTTCACGGGCGCTACGTGTGCAAGGCAAAATCTCCAAAGTGTGATATCTGCAGTATCTGTGCCCTGTGTAAAAAGAATTTTACCTAATCATTTTTAATGAAATACTGGAACTCAATAGAATATTATGACCTATCTTGTAGATACTCACTGTCATTTGTCCGGCTTATCCCTAAGCGGAGAGGCAGGCTCTTCGGTTAAAGAGATTCTCAAAAGAGCCAATAGAGCCGGAGTTACCCATTTTCTGTGTGTCTCCTGTACCACTAAAGAGTTTGCAAATGATCTCAAACTTGCCTCTGAATTTAACGGAGTATATTTTGCAAACGGCGTTCATCCTCTTAATCTTGAGGAGGAAAGAGACTGGACTGATGAGCAGCTTATAAAAAATCTTACCTCTGATGACAGAGTAATTGCTCTAGGTGAAACAGGGCTTGATTTTCATTATGCGCCAGAAACTAAAGATATTCAGATCCCATCTTTTGTAAGACAGATAAATATAGCAAGGGAAGTTAAAAAGCCTTTAGTGATCCATGCAAGAGATGCAAGAGCCGTCACTGTAGACATCCTGCAGCAGGAGAATGCAAGGGATATTGGCGGGGTTATCCATTGTTTTACTGATACTATTGAGATGGCTCGAGCCTGTCTTGATATGGGGTTTTATATATCCTTTACAGGGATCAGTACTTTTAAGGCCTCTGACAATGTAAGAGAAATTATCAAATATGTGCCTGATGACAGGATTATGCTTGAAACTGACTGCCCATATCTGGCGCCGATTCCTGTAAGAGGTATTGAAAATGAACCCGCCTTTGTCAGATACACCTTAAAATTTATTGCAGATTTCAAAGGAACAAGCGAGGAGCATCTTGCAAAGCTCACCTCTGATAATTTTGAGAGGCTCTATGGTATCAAACTGACAGAGCCTGCCTTTATTGATTCAGACTGCAGTGACTACAAGCTTGAGAAAATCATAGACAAGCCGTTTGAAAAATAAAAAAACTCCAGAATTTCTGGAGTTTTTATGCAGCAGGGTAATCAGCCTAATACTGAAGTATTTACAAAGGCTAAATGTCTACTTGCAAAAATGATATCAATCATAAGCAGTAAAAGTGTTGCAAACTGAGCTGCTAGAACTGTTTCAGAACTTGTTTTTATTCCCTTTACAACCATAAACTGACCTATAACCACTCTTGATAGAATGCTGATTCCAACAAGGGAGGAGGCTATTGCCCAGTCTAGCATCAGATAGGTTATTACAATGCAGACAGCAAAGGATAAAAACAGTCCTTTGACGCTCATTGTTCCAAAAGAGCTAACAGGATCATCTCCACCACCAAAATTGAGTGAGGCTCCAGAGAGTGCACTTAGCATTACTACAGCTCCAAATCCAAGACTGAATTTGAGGTTTATGACATTATTGACAAGGTAATATTCAAAGGCTGAACTGAACAGAGCAAGACCTACAAGGACAATAACAGCCTTGCCATAGATGTCAATTTTTCTAAGTGTAAGCGCAGTACAGAATCTGCCGATGCCAAAAAATGCGGCACTGCCTGTCAGCAGCAGATACAACACAGTGGCTATTGTTGCACTAAGGTGACTGCTGCCTGTTACATTATGCAGTACAAAAGCTAAGGCACTGCATAAAAAGCCGATTATAAAATAAGGAAACGGCATGAAGGCAGGAGCTGAGGGACCTAAAACCTGCATCGCCTTCTTTGGAAATATGGCACCTAGATTTGTATAGTTAAAAAAGGAAGCTACAAACTGTCTTATAAAGAGTAGGCACAGTTCAAAAAAAGATACTGAGGACTTTAAGCTCTGTTGTGTATTCAAAGCTGCAGTCTGCATGGCAGAATCAGTTACACTGTCAATCTCCTGTGAAGGTGAGTCCTGATTTCCATTCTCAAAGTTAATATCGTTTTGTTTTATGTCAGAGAAAAGATCTTTTGGGGCAGATTCTGTTCTTTTATGAGATAAGTCTGTATCGCCAGATCTTGTTGCATCCGCATTATCAGAAGGCTGTTTTTGATTATCTTCAAGAGG
>JBJEWX010000002.1:0-21489 GCA_051885275.1 Succinivibrio sp.
TACAAGAAAAAGTGATCGTTTTATCAGTTTAGGCAAAATTTATTCTTGCTCTGAACAATTTTCCAAATTATGCAGCTTTCTAAACCTAACTTTGATGTAGTTGCATAGTGTTACTAAAGAGCTTAACCTGTCTATGTGCGTTTGACTCCTCAGTCTGACTATCTTCGCTGCTGAATAATAGTTTTCGCTATGCTGTTAAAGAATGTAAAAGAAATATCCAGAAAATTATCTCTGTCGTATAATCTTTTACACCAGAAAAATACTGGCAAACTAGCAAAAGTCTAAGCCTGCCATAATGATTTTTGTATAAAATATATGATAGTCTAGGTTACAAATTTAACTATATAAATAACTAACCTTGTTATTTATCTGTTACAGAGCCTATTGATGCGAAGGAGTATTTATGGATGGATATCTGATTTGGCTTGTCATATCATGCCTTTTGCTAGGTATTGAAATGATAATCGGAAGTATTTATCTTTTAGCTTTATTTGCGGGTACTTTGGTTGCTTGTATATTCTCTCTTTTAGGCTTTTCTGCAACAACACAGTTTATTGTAGCTTCAATTGTGATTTTTACAGGTGTTATCATTGCAATACACTCTAAAAAACGCCTTAAAAAGCTTACAAAAGAAACTGACTGCGACAATCTTGATCAGGGACAAAGAGTCAATGTAACCTCTGTTAGTGATGATGGTACTGCAAAGGTTAATTATCGAGGTACCGTCTGGACAGCCTATTCAGAATCAGGGCCTCTTTGTGAGGGAACCTACAAGGTTGTAAAAATTGAAAGCACCAGACTTCTGCTGACAAAATAATATATAACCTCTTATATAACAAATCTTTTAATCGATTTATTTGGAGACAACAAAACATGTACGATGAGAATACCCTTTCTGGCGGACTGATTGTAGCGCTTTTCTTTGTCATAATTGCGATAATCTTTGCAGTTAAATCAGTAAATGTTATCCCACAGCAGACTGCATGGGTAGTAGAAAGACTTGGCAAGTTCCACAAAGTGCTCAACCCTGGTCTTAACTTTATCATTCCTTTTATCGACAAGGTTGCCTATAAGCACTCACTAAAAGAAATTCCTCTTGATACTCCAAGTCAGGTTTGTATCACCAAAGACAATACCCAGCTGTCAGTTGACGGAATTCTTTTCTTCCAGGTAACCGACCCTAAGCTTGCAAGCTATGGAACCTCAAATTACATCATCGCTGTCACTCAGCTTGCACAGACTACTCTGCGCTCAGTTATCGGCAAGATGGTATTAGATGAAACCTTTGAAGAAAGAGATATCATCAATAATCAGGTGGTTTCTGCAATCGATGAAGCTGCTCTTAACTGGGGTGTTAAAGTTTTAAGATATGAAATTAAAGATCTGACACCACCTCACGAAATTCTTGAAGCAATGCAAAGACAGATCACTGCAGAAAGAGAAAAAAGAGCCGTAATTTCTGAATCTGAAGGTAGAATGCAGGAGCAGATTAATCTTGCAAATGGTGCAAGACAGGCTGCTATTGCAAAATCTGAGGGTGAAAAGCAGTCTGAAATCAATCTTGCCGAAGGTAAGGCTCAGGCAACTGTTGCAATTGCAAACGCCACTGCTGAAGCTTTGACTGCCATTGCAAAAGCATCCGAGCAGGATGGTGGCAATACAGCTGTAAATTTAAAGGTTGCAGAACAGTATATTGAAGCCTTCTCAAATCTTGCTAAGACTAACAATACCCTGATAGTTCCTGGTAATCTTTCTGATATTTCAGGACTTGTAGGCTCTGTTATGAAGATTGTTCAGTCAACTAAGCAGTAACAGCAAAAAACTATGTCTGAAAACAAGGTTTCACACCTTGTTTTCTTTTTTTGATAATTTAGGAGATTATCTATGGATAATGGCGATACCCATGATTACTCGAGTATTTCCAAAAAATTAAGTGATAAAAATGCAGTTATAACAGTAGATGCAAATAATTCAGATCATTCAACCTGCAAAGCTGTACTAAAGATCCTCTTATCAATCGGAGCTTTTATTACCTTTGTCAGAAATTTTATCTGTAATCTGTTTTTTCTGCTCGTTTTACTCGCGGTATTCATAGCCTGTCAGTTTGCTTCAAACTTTGACTCATCTGATAATTTTTCCGTAAGCTCTGCAAAAAAGAGTATCTCTGCACAATCTCCACTTTTATACTTTGATCTCTCAGGAACTGTACATGAAGCTCCAGAGCCTGATAACGACTATACCCGTTTTACCAAACAGTTCTCTGATTATCTTGATATTCCAAAGTACAATGATGTGCTCTCAATTGAAAAAGCTCTTAGTGTGGCCTCTTCTGACAAAAAGATAAAAGCTGTTCTTTTTGATTTTTCAAAAACCCAGGCAATGAGTCTGCCCCTTGCTGAGCGCATAAAAAAAGCAATCAGAAACTTTAAAGCTAAGAATAAGCATGTTTCAGTTACTGCATACGCTGACTCATATACAGCTACCTCATACCTTGTTGCAAATGCCTGCGACAAAATTATCCTAAATCCATTAGGAGGCTTTTCCTTTAGAGGTTTTGCCAGCTCCTCTTTGTATTTTAAAGATCTCTTTAACCGCTTTAAAATTACTCCGTTAGTATTTAAAGCAGGTGAATTCAAAAGCGCAGTTGAACCTTTTACACAGAACAGAATGTCAGATGAGGTTAAAGAGGAATATCAGCATCTTTTCTATAAACTATGGTTAGGTTATCAGACTAATCTGAATTCTAATCACTATAGAGGAAAGGCAATTGCCGCTTTATACAGTGATCCTGAGACATATATCACCAAGCTTGTGAATTCTGATGGCAACGAGGCTCAGCTTCTTAAGAAGTTAAGGCTTGTTGATAAACTCTCAAGTATAGAAGAACTAAACAGAAGTTATGCCCAAAAATATGGCGCTGACGAGAACTTCCTGATTCCTAATCGCACGGATTATAAGACGTATCTTGAAATTCACAAAAATAAAATCTCTGCTGAAAAAGTCTCTAAATCATCAATTGCGGTTATCTATGGCATAGGGGAAATTACTAACAATACCAGCAGACCAGAGGACTTTACTCCTGAGAATTTCTCTAATGTTTTAAATAGAATTGCAAACAACAAAAATACTAAACTGCTCCTGATTTATCTGAACTCACCTGGTGGCTCTGTATGGGCTTCTGAACAGATCAGAAATCAGATCCTTGAGTTCAAGAAAAAGACAGGTGTTCCTGTTTATGTTTCAATGAATGGTATGGCAGCCTCAGGGGCATACTGGATCAGTACCGCAGCTGACTACATCTTTGCCTCTCCTCAGACTATTACAGGCTCAATTGGTGTATTTTCACTGGGCTTTGCAGTCGATGAGCTTTTAAACGAATATGGAGTGTACGAAGATGGTGTTGAGACATCAGAGCTTGCCAGAAGATCTGTTGCCCGAAAAATGCCTGAAAGTCAGATGGTTGAACTAAACATCTCTGTTATTTCCATTTACAAGAGGTTCCTCGATCTTGTAGTTAATAAGCAGCCTAAGCTTAAACATCAAAATTTCAGGGATTATGCCGAAGGTAGAGTCTTTATATCAGATGATGCACTCTCACTTGGGCTAATCGATGAAATTGCTCCTTTTGAGGATAAGCTTGAAGAGCTTAAAACAATCTTTGCTAAAGAGGATGACAAGAGACCACTTAATGTTATTCACTACAGCGCAGATGAAATAAAATCTAACGCAGTTCTCAAGAATATAATGTCTTCCTGTGCAAAGAATTCTGCTTTACTTGATAAATTTACAGAACTGTTTATCAAGTTTGAAGAGAACTCAAAAGGCAGCACTAACCTAAATCAGAGGATTATGGCAGTAAGTCCTATAAGTTCCCCTTCATTCTAAAGGAAAAAGAGCAGCTTAGCTGCTCTTTTCATTTCCTATCTGAATCTGTCGTTTCGACCTGTTTTTTCTGATCGGTTAAAGTGTCGTCTTACAGAATCCATCTTAGTTTTGCTTTCAAACCTGCTTGTGGTATCTTTTGATAGCTTAAACACCTTGATACATGGAACCTTCACTAGGAATTTATCTACTCCAAAACGCTCATCTTCTCGAGGTTTTCCTGTTGGTACTGATGTATCAATAAGCTCTTCCCATTCCATACCGTCTGCAGGAGCAGGCATCTTGATATCAACTTCACCATATAACTGATTGAAGATAAAACACCAGCACTCACGTCTATCACTTCCATCAGATCCTAAGGTTAGGGAAATTACATGTGTCTTAGGATCATTCCAGGAGGCTGCATCCATCTCCTGACCATCTTCCTTAAACCACTTAGCCTTATATACAAATCCATGCAGATGGAACGGATCTCCCTGAAGGTTTAATTCTCTTAACATCTGAGAATCATGTCTTAACCTTGTGATCCTGCCGATGAACTCTATAAACTCACGATTTTGCTTATTGTAGTCCCAGTGATTCCAGCAGGTGGAGTTATCCTGACAGTAGCCATTGTTGTTGCCGTTCTGGGTCTTTGAAAATTCGTCACCTGACAGTAAATGCGGAATTCCCTGCGAAATTAGAACCGTTGCCATCATATTTCTCTTAAGCTGCCAGCGTCTTTCTATGATCTCAGGATCGTCTGTATGCCCTTCTATTCCCTGATTTGACGAGAAATTCTCATTTGAACCATCAATATTGTTTTCACAGTTAGCCTCATTATGCTTGTAGGCATAAGAGACAAGATCTTCAAGGGTAAATCCATCATGATAGGTTACAAAGTTAACCGATGCGTTAATAGAGCGATCACTGCTCTGGAAGATATCCCTAGACCCCATGATCCTAGTTGCAAACTCACCGATAATGCCCTGATCTCCTCTCCAGAATCTTCTTACACAATCTCGGAATTTGTCGTTCTGCTCAGACCATCCTGTTGGAAACTGACCTAATCTGTAACCGCCAGGTCCCACATCCCATGGCTCTGCGATCTTTATTGACTGTGCCAGTCTGTCAATACAGAAACAGGATTTTAAAAACGCACTGTCTTTATCATATTCATGGAAGATGTTTCCATGGCTCTCGCGGCAGACTGTAACCCCAAGATCAAATCTGAATCCGTCTACCTGCATCCACTTTACCCAGTAAATAAGGGAATCTAAGATAAGGTTGAGTGTAGGATTGGACTGGGCGTTTACTGTATTTCCACAGCCAGTTACATCATAAAAGTTTGTAAAATCCTTTTTTCCAGAAAGATCTTCCTTAAAAGTATAGTAGTTAGCGGCATCCAGTCCTTTCATGCTTAGAACAGGACCATTTCTGCCACCTTCTGCTGTATGATTAAATACCACATCCAGTATGACGGCTATTCCGTTTTTGTGAAGCTCACGAACCATAGTGCGGAATTCATCCGTACACTTTAAAGGATCTACAGCATATCTTGGATCTGGAGCCATAAAACTGACAGGATTGTACCCCCAGTAATTAACAAGCCCGTGCTTAACCAAATGAGGTTCACTCATAAAAGCAGCAATAGGATTTAGCTGAATTGCAGTAATTCCAAGCTTTTTTAAATGGGCAATAATTGCACTGTGACAGATTCCAAGATACTTACCTCTAAGAGGTAGTGGCAGCTCTTCGTTCAACTGGGTAAAGCCTTTAACATTTGCCTCGTAGATAATCAGATTATCTCGACCAAAGCTCGGTTTCTGTGTCCCCTGCCAGTCGAATTCTTTATCAATAATTACTGCCTTTGGAATAAAATGCTCATTGTCATTGAGGTATTTTTGCTGATTGTACATATAAGGCTTATTGATTGCCTTAGCGTATGGATCTACTAAAAATCTCCCCTTTTTAAAATACAGCCCCCTGTCTGGATCCTCCTCTCCTAATGCTTCAATAGAATATAGATCTCCTACCCCAACATTTGGGATAAAACCATACCAGATACTGCCTCGCCTCTCTAAAAGCGGGACTTTGTTTATCGCAATCTCATCATGGTTGTAGATATGAATGATGATTGATTCTGCTTTAGGTGACCAGACGGAAAAATAGCAACCTTCATTGGTGACAGTTGTACCTAGAGGAATTAGACGGTAGTCTACATCAGATGTAAGCTTTCTTGACATGTGTTAGGTCTTCTTCTAATTATTATTTGACTATATTTTACTTATAGTAGAATTGTACATTTTTTTCCATTTTGACCGTAAAGATTTCTATAGCTCTCCTCTTATCTAAAGAGGGGGATCACAACTTGAAAGAAAATTTCATCACTTTGATGAAAAGCAATTCTTGTTTTTTTGTGCTTAATTCAGGGCACTTTATTTTTCTTTAGATGATCTATGGCTTCCCAGTCTGAGTAAAAACTCATTGCCAGCATTTGAAGATTACTTTCAGATTGTAGGATGACACTGCCTCTTTACACTAAATCATTTGTATTTAGTTTGGCATAAACAAAAATGGCTGCTCTCTTTTCAGAAAACAGCCATATAAAAATCCCTACTTAACTAGTCTGATATCTTTTTGATAAAGACTGTAGCCAGTGGAGGCAGATCAAGAACAACTGAATGGAAGTTGTTCTGCCATGAAATATTTGATGCTACCATCTTCTCAGAGCCGGTACCGTAGCCACTTCCCCAGTACTGCTTGTCATCTGAGTTAAAGATAACCTCATATGTACCAGGTGTTGGAACACCCAAACGGTATGCTACATATGGAACAGGAGTGAAGTTTGATACTGCAATGATAGCATCATCAGCTTCATCACCCTCTCTTAGCATTGCAAATACACTGTGATCAGCATCGTTTACATCAAGCCATCTGAAAGCCTGAGGATCATAGTCTCTCTTCCATAATGCGATTTCTTTCTTATACAGAGCATTTAAGTCCTGTACAAGTTTCTTGATACCCTGATGCTTTGGATACTTGAGTAGCCACCAGTCAAGCTGTGAGTTGTCATTCCACTCTCCACCCTGACCAAATTCTGAACCCATGAAGTTTAACTTCTTGCCTGGGTGTGCATACTGATAACCTAAATATGCTCTTAAATTAGCAGCCTGCTGCCACTCATCTCCAGGCATCTTGTATAGAAGTGAATGCTTACCGTGAGTAACCTCATCATGAGAAATTGATAATACAAAGTTCTCATTGTAAGCATAGATCATGGAGAATGACATCTTACCATGGTGATACTTTCTAAAGAATGGATCTGTCTGCATATACTCAAGAGAGTCATGCATCCATCCCATGTTCCACTTGAAGTTAAAGCCTAAACCACCTGCGTAGGTAGGACGAGACACACCGGTAAATGCTGTTGACTCTTCTGCAATAGTCATTGCATTTGGATGTTTTCTGTTAACCTCTTCGTTAAACCACTTGAGGAAGCTTACTGCCTCATAGTTGATGTTTCCGCCATCAACATTAGGGATCCACTCACCATCTTTACGAGAGTAATCCCAGTAAAGCATTGATGCTACAGCATCAACTCTCAGACCGTCAATATGGTACAGATCAAGCCAGATTAAAGCAGATGCAATTAAGAAACGGCGAACGGTATCTCTACCAAAATCATAGATCAGAGAGTTCCAGTCTGGATGCCATCCTCTTCTTGGATCTTCGTATTCATACACACAGGTTCCGTCAAACTTGGCAAGACCGAAAGCATCGGTTGGGAAGTGTGCAGGAACCCAGTCAAGAATAATACCTACTCCATTCTGATGGAAGGTATCCACGAAGAACTTGAAATCGTCAATTGTTCCAAAGCGGGAGGTTGGAGCAAAAAGACCTGTAGGCTGGTAACCCCAGGATCCTGAGAATGGGTGCTCCATAATTGGCATCAGCTCAATGTGAGTATAGCCCATCTCCTTTACATACTCTAAAAGCTCAATTGCAAGCTGACGGTATGTAAGAGGATGACCATCCTCATCTTTCTTCCAGGAGCCTAAGTGCAGCTCATAGACTGACATAGGCTGCTCCAGCTTGTTGTTTAACTGAGATTTAATCCACTCCTCATCATGCCACTTATAAGTGGTCTGATCAGAAATGATTGAAGCAAAGGAAGGATACTGCTCGTGATAGAAACCAACAGGATCTGCCTTGTGAGGTAGTCTGTTACCGAATGGATCCTTAATCTCATACTTGTAACGTAAACCAGCACCTAAGCCAGGTACAAACAAAACCCAGTGACCTAAAAGGCTTTTTGCCATTGGCAGTCGGCGTCCATCCCAAAAGTTAAAGTCACCAATTACACTTACTGCTGTTGCAGATGGTGCATATACGGCAAACTTTGTACCCTTGACTTTAACGCCGTCAACCTCAATCTCAATTAACTGAGCACCTAAGGTCTTGTAGATATTGCATGGTTCCTCGTTCATGGTGCTAAGACCATAGAAAGCCTCATCACGGAACTGATAAGGATCGATGACCTCTACAACAGCATCTGAGTAAGTGACCTTGAACAGATAGTGGAAAGGCTTTTCAACATCCAGCTTCTCTTCAAAAAGTCCATCAGCATGAACCATTGTCAGATCACAGATGTGCTTTCTTCCATCAATGCTCTTTACCTCAACAGCCTTTGCACTAGGGAGCCAGGCTCTTAATGTATATCCGTTTTCACCTTCAACCTTCTGCAAACCTAAGGTTTCAAAAGGTTTACCAATCCTTGCGTTGTTAAAATCATCGATCAGCATAATGCTATCCTCTATTACTTGCCTCTAGCCAGAGTCATTTCCTTTGTCATATCTGTTACATGCTGATTTGTGAATATGTCTTCAAGATCAGATGTTAACTTACGACGCCAGTTTGGATACTCAGTATTTGTACCAGGAATGTTCACAGGTGTTGTAATACCAATCCAGTCTTCAACCTGTGAGCTAAACAGTGAGCATGAACCTGAGCACATATGGATCTGAAGTGCTGTAGCCAGCTCCTCGTTCATTACTGATTCTTTTACATCCCTTGTATATGTATCTGAAATTGAACCTAGTCCGTGCAGGCTGTCTAAAATTCTCTGCTTTGATACTTCACGACCAGCTCTAAGCTCATCTGCTTCCTGCTGTGTATAGATACCAAGCTTTAATCCTAAATCCAGGTCGTAGCAGTGCCACCAGCCAACAAGAGTAGGCATATCGTGAGTGGTAAGAGCTGACATTGCCTGGCTGATGTAGTCAGCAGGTGCAATGTAACCACCGTCTGCAGCCTTCTCATCAAAGAAGATCTTGTATGAGAATGCGCCTACCTTGCGAAGAGCCTTTGTAAGTTCAACAGGAATAGTACCCAGGTCTTCTGCAATAACCAAACACTTGTTGCGGTTTGACTCAAGAGCAATAATACCTAAAAGATCATGCATATCATAGTGAACATATGCTCCAGTTGAAGCTGGCTCACAAGTTTTGGTGATCCACAGTCTGAAAAGACCTGCAGCGTGATCAATTCTGATAGCGCCACATGACTTCATGTTTGCTCTGTACATTGCAATCATTGGTCTGTATGCGCTAGCCTTAAGAGCGGCAGGTGACATTGGAGCCAATCCCCAGTTCTGACCAAGTGGGCCAAGAGGATCAGGTGGTGCACCTACTGAGCCTTTAGTTCTGAATACATGCTCTACGTCTGCCCAAACGTCACAGCTTTGCTTTGCTACACCAACAGCTAAATCTCTGTAGGTACCAATAAGCATGCCGGCATTCTTAGCTGTCTTGTATGCATCCTCAAGCTGCTCTGCTGCAAGGAACTGCAGGTAGCAGTAGAAGAGAACATCCTGCATGTGCTCATTTCTCCAGCTCTCAACGAATGGAGAATTTACATCCTGATACTCAGTTGGGAACTTCTCCCAGGTATTTGCATCAATTCCCTGATTATAGAAATGCTGCTGAAGAGCATCATAGGTTGCAAAGTTCAAAAGATTCTGACCGCCATCTTCAACAAATTCATTGAACTTGATGCCACGGTTTGATCTCTTGTCGGTTACATTTACATTGTCAAAAATAGTTCTGAGAACCTGAAGCTTAGCTTCAATTACGCCACGGTAATCAACGTATTCTTTCTCACGCAGAGTACGCAGTCTCTGCTGGAACTTCTCTGAATTAATTAAATCATTTGCCTCTTTACATTCAGCAAGCTCAGGTACTGAGTTTACAGAGATGTAAACAATGTTAACGAAGCTGCGTGATGAAGGTGAGTATGGACTTACAACAAACTCATCTGGAACAGCAGGATAACCTGCGTGCATTGGGTTTAAACCAACAAAGTGGCCACCGTTTTTAGCAACACCTAACAGAAGCTGCTTAAGATCGGCAAAATCACCAATACCCCAGTTGTTCCTTGAACGAACAGCATATAACTGAGAGCTGATACCCCAGACCTTTTTACCCTCAACAATTTCCTTTGGAGTGTAAACCTTAGAAGGAGTTGCAATTAAGGACATTACAATTGACTTAACTGACTTACCCTTTGAGGTTACTTTTACGGTGCATTCATGATAGCCGTATGGAAGTTTGGTAATCAGGCTGTAACGGCGAATGTCATAGGTCTTGCCCTGCACAGTCTGATAATCAGCGATTTCAACCTGCTCTAAAGGGGTTGTCTTTTCAACTGTTCTGCCATCTTCAAGCTTGATTGTTACAGTTAAGGTTGCATTCTCGTCATCGCCATATACCTCAGGAACCCTCAGGTAGAACTGCTGCCTTTCCTCATCATTGAGCACAACAACTGGATCAAGAATGCTCTTGAAAGGTTCAACCTTTTCCTTATCAAGCATTGCCTGCAGAGCTTTTTCATCATCTACAGGATAACCTAGGATTTCTAGTGCGTTCTTACGGCTCTCATCAGAGAGAACAACAAGTTTGTTAGTCGCATCTAGATACTGACGCGCTATGCCTTTTTCATCGGCTAATAATTGAATATCTATCATGAATATACCGTGTTTCTAAATTTCCAGAAGGAAAACAAAAAAAAATAAAGCCAGATAATTATAGTTTTATTGATTAAATAAAGCCTTAGACAGAAGCCCATAATTTGACCAATGCTGAATTTTTATTAATAAAATTGAACTAAGTTCAAAAAAAAACAAAAACAGACCAAAGGGTTAAATTTGTGCATTGACTGATCGATATTGTGTAAAAAAAAATGTAAATCCTTTACAAATGGCTATTTAATCAGCATTAGATAGTATCTCACACGCCCTAAAATATTACAACGAGGATCTATTCAGGCTATAAAAAAGAAATATTTTTTCATTTTTATGTAAACGTTTTACTAATATTTTTTATCTTAAATATCTGATAGTTATAAAGACCAATTATTAACTCATTCAAAATCAAATAAATTTTTAACATTTAAAATTCAAAATTTTGTTTAAAAATTATCTTTTTTCGTCTAAACTATTCATGCTTTCAAGTTAAAGCTACTTTTATAAAAGTGAATAAAAGGTGCTCTATCTTGACAAACATAAGATATTGAGTATCTTTTAAATGTTTTAAATTTTTGAAATTGTTAACTACGGGTAACATTTAGTATGACTATTAAAGTTGGTATTAACGGCTTTGGCCGTATCGGTCGTTTCGTATTCCGTGCTTCAATCTATCGTCCAGAGTTAGGCATTCAGGTTGTAGGTATCAATGATTTATTACCACCTGACTACATGGCTTACATGTTAAAGTACGACACCATGCACGGTCAGTTCCAGGGCAAGGTAGAAGTTAAAGACGGTAACCTGGTTGTAAACGGCAACACCATCCGCGTAACTGCAGAGCGTGACCCAGCTAACTTAAAGTGGGGTGACATCGGTGCTGATTACGTTGTTGAGTCAACCGGCTTCTTCTTAACAGACGAATTAGCACGTAAGCACATTCAGGCTGGTGCACGTCGTGTTGTTATGTCAGCTCCTTCAAAGGACTCAACCCCAATGTTCGTAATGGGTGTTAACCACGATACCTATGCTGGTCAGGACATCGTTTCTAACGCATCTTGCACCACAAACTGCTTAGCACCTTTAGCTAAGGTTATCAACGACGAGTTCGGTTTAGAGCAGGGCTTAATGACCACTGTTCACTCAACAACCGCTACACAGCGTACTGTTGACGGTCCTTCATTAAAGGATTGGCGTGGTGGCCGTGGTGCTGCTGGCAACATCATTCCTTCATCAACTGGTGCTGCAAAGGCTGTTGGTAAGGTAATCCCATCATTAAACGGCAAGTTAACCGGTATGTCAATCCGTGTTCCAACACTTGACGTTTCAGTAGTTGACTTAACCTGTACCTTAAAGAAGGGTGCTTCTTACAAGGATATCTGTGAAGCAATCAAGGCTGCTGTTGCAGGTCCTATGAAGGGCATCATGGACTACACCGATGAGGCTGTAGTTTCATCAGACTTCTTAGGCAACACCCACACCTCTATCTTCGATGAGAAGGCTGGTATTGCATTAACCGACAACTTCGTTAAGTTAGTATCATGGTACGACAACGAAATCGGTTACTCAAACAAGGTTCTTGAGTTAATCAAGTCAATGGAAGAGTCAGGCAAATAATTTTTGCTGGACATTCCAAGATAAAACTTTGCTGGAGTCTTAGACTCTGGCAATGTTAAAAAAAATGCTCCATCTGGAGCATTTTTTATTTCTGTCTAAGTTACTACAGACTTATCATTCAAAGAATTCCTTTTTTAAAGGCTGATTCTTTTCTAGATTACATACCGCTCTTTTACCTATAACTGAAGGCAGAAGATATGGTTCAAGACCTAATGCTGGTCTTACAGAACGGACACACTCATGTGTAAGAACATCCCCTTTTTTCATATCTTTCACAATATAGATTGAGCGTCTTCCACTTCTCATACCATATTCATCATCCTGAAGATGAATATCCTTCTTTCCAAGTGCTGTAGCAACTGTCTTTGTATCTTTCACAAGTTTTTTAAGATCAGCTATATCCATAGAGAAAGCACAATCCACTCCGCCTTTTGCTCTGTCATCTGTAAAGTGCTTCTCAATCATGTCTGCGCCTAAGGCGACTGCAGCTATATCAAGCTCATCGCCTAGAGCATGATTTGACAGCCCTGATTTGCAGTTGAACTTTTCTTTTAAGTAGGGAATCGATAAGAGATTGAATTTTTCAGGAACCGCAGGATATCTGCTCTCACAGTGTAGTAGAGTCAGATCAGATACACCTCGTTTCCTTACAATGTTTACTGCTCTTTCTATTTCCTCTTCTAGAGCTAATCCTGTGGACATCACCATTGGTTTTCCCTTGCTTGCGCAGTAATCAATCAGCTCCACATCATTAAGCTCGTATGAGGCAATTTTATAAACAGGACAGCCAGCCTCCTCAAGACAGTCCACATCATCTTTACAGAATGGAGAACTAAAGAGAAAAATTCCATGCTCTTTAGCATGCCTGAAAAGCGGCTTCATCCACTCTCTTGGAGTTTTGGCCTTTTTATAAAGCTCATAATAGGTCTGACCACCCCATAAACCACCACAAAGCTGGAATTCAGGTCTGTTTGAATCAAGAGTGAGTGAGTCTTCCGTATATGTTTGTATCTTTATTGCATCAGCATTGCAGTCATGTGCGATTTCCATTAGTTCAATTGCTCTTTGCAATGAGCCGTTATGATTTCCTGATAATTCGGCAACTATCAGTGGTGAATTATGCTTTGTATACATAGGCAATCCGTGTTAAAAAAACTCCGTTACTACTAATAGTTAACGGAGTTTATATAATTTATTTGAATATATTAGAGGGCACGCAGAGCGTTGATCCTCTTTTCAAGAGGTGGATGAGACATGAAAAGCTCAGATACTGTTACAGGGCCGTTGATGCACAGGGCCTGCATATAGCTTTTCTCTTTATTCTCTTTTGGCTGAATACCTCTTCTTAAAGCTTCAAGTGAGCTAATCATGCACTCTTTGCTTGTCAGCATGGCTGATCCTGCATCCGCTCTATATTCACGGTATCTTGAAAACCACATCAGGATCATACTTGCAAGAATACCAAAAACCATCTGCATAATTGAATTTATGGTATAAAACATCATTGAAGATCCAAAGGAAACCTGACGGTTGTCAGAATTGTTGCCTCTTGTGGCATTGACAATTGCAAAGGTTACAATATATGAGAAGAAGTACACAAAGGTATTTAAGACACCCTGTAACAGAGCCATGGTTACCATATCTCCATTTTTGATGTGAGAGATCTCATGACCTAATACGCCTGTTATCTCAGATTGACTCATGGAATTTAACAGTCCTGATGAAACCGCTAAAAGAGCGTCATCCTTTGATGCTCCAGTTGCAAAGGCATTTGGATCTGCAGACTGATAGATTCCAATTTCAGGGACCTTAAGACCGTCCTTCTGACAGAGCATGGTAACAGTACTTACCAAAAACATTTCCTGCGAATTTGAAGGGCTTTGGATAACCTTTACTCCATAGGCTTTTTTGCACATGAATTTTGACATGAACAGGGAAACAAATGATCCTACACAGCCAAAGAGTGCACACATGACAAGAAGTGAGCCATAACTGTTTGGATCTATATATATACCTAAAAGGTTTAAAACCACAGAGCCTATTATGCTAACTAACAGCAGCACTGCAAGCTGCATGGCAATATACAAAACTATTCTCATTGCTACATCCGTTTATTCAAAAGAAATTCTACTGTATGCTATCTTCAGTCAAGCCTGACACATCAGGTTCATCAGAAAATCCGCTGTCATCAGAAAACTCTTCATCAGCAGCAAGGTTATCTGAAAGAGAAATACTGTTAAGGCTCAGCTCCTTTCCGTCAAATTCAAGTAAAGTACTGTAGGTATCGCCCTTATCATCAACAGCTCCCGCTTTGCTTAACTGCGCAAGGTTTTCTTTGTACTGATTCTGAGTCAGATCTTCAATTAGAGTTTTTGCCACATCAAGTTTATAGGACGCACTGATTCTGCTTTGTTTAAGACTGTTCCCAACAAGCCTTACAGCTGATTGGCCTGATAGATTTGATGCCACCTCCCGGTGAATAAAGCTTAAGCTGTTCACTCTGATATTAAATGGGGATGACAGTGCTGAAAATAAAGTTTCTATCTCTCCTGAAGATGCAAACTTTTTAAGTTTCCTAAGATCAAGACTATCTATGCTCAGATCATAGCGAAGATCACTTAAATCAAACGGTTTCTGCTCAATTGACTTTTTTACAAGAGGAAAAGCAAATTTAAGATCCATCTGACCTTTAGTATCTATTTTTGACAATCCATTTGAGTCTTTTGATTCTTTTAGATTAACCTTAAGATTCTTCAGGGAAAAACCATCGCGCAAGGTACGATCAGTCACCTCCTCATCAGGAGAAAAGCCAATTAGGTACAAGGTTGAGGCCTGAGCATCAAGACTTGCTAAGGATACTGACATATCATCTAGGCTTATACTCTTGTCTTTGTTTATTACAGGTTTGAGATCAATGATGAAATCTAAAAGATTAACCTCATAGGAAGGTCTTCCAGCATAGACCGATGAACCTTTGCATTTAATGCCGGCTGAGGACAGACTGACAGATAAAGAATTTTTAGAGCGGGCAAAAGCTTTAATCTGATTCTCCCCCAATCTGCATTTTCCATCGTTAAGCAGAATATCTGCAGCACTGCTTTTTGCGGTCATGCTCAACTTTGCAAGCATTGGGTAAAAAGCTACTCTGCCCTTTAGATCAATTATCGGAAGTCCAGCATTTGACAGTTTGCGGTCAAGATTTCCAGAACCATTGATTTTCTTAAAATCTGCGGTCACTTCAGAGTAGAAAAAGGAGATATCCACATCAAAATCAACCTTTGTGGGATCATTTTTATCTGCTATGGTTAACTCAAGCCTTCCTTTTTTATTCAGAAGTGTTGATGACTGCGGTTTATACCTTAGGGAAACATAATGCTGCCTGTTATTGACAAGCCGTATGGCCTCCTCAATCTTTGAATCAAAGATATAGGATGCCGCCACAAGGAGTGCTGTAAAAAGCAGCAGTATCAGAGTAAAAATGATTAGCAGGATCCTGACTGCACGTTTCATTGCTATCGTTCATCCTGAAGCTTTGCCAGAATTGAGCCGCTTTCTTTTAAAGCGGATGTGGCATAATCACCAAAGAAGTCTCTGACCTTGAGGAACCTCTCTGTAAAACGGTCAACATCACAGTCCTTTATGATCTCAAGTTCAGCCTCAAGGCTTTCAACAAAATTTCTGATTAGCTCATAATTCTGTTTAGATGACATGATGATATCAGCATAGAGTCTTGGATCCTGAGCAAAGAGTCTGCCTACCATCATAAGTTCAAGCCTGTAGATAGGACTTGAAAGGTCATTGAGTTTCTCAAGATCTGGAGCTCTTTGAGTCAGGAAAGTGCCATAACTGTAAGTTGAAAAATGACGCAGGGCCTGAATGATACTCATTGCCTTATCATGTTCTTTTGCATCACATCTGCAGATTTTTGCACCCCACAGCCTAAACTGCTCCACTAAAAACAAAGAGGCATTTTCATCGCGCTCAGGAACAGTTACCACCACCTGCTTTACAAGACTTTTAACATCAGGTCCAAACATAGGATGCAAACCTAAAACAGGTCCTTTGTGGTACTCCATCATAGCCCTGACAACAGGCTCCTTTACAGAGGTAAAATCACAGAGGATCTGATCTTCTCTTAGCATTGGTGAAAGCTTTTTGATTATGTCTATGGTGATGTCAATTGGCACTGAGACGATAACAACTTTTGCGTTTTTAAGATACTCCGGAGCCTTATCCCAGCCTCTGTGACCAAAAGAAAAGACCTTATAACCTGATTTTTCAAAAAGATCAGAGAAAATCCTTCCCATGCCGCCGTTGCCGCCGACAATCACCACATCTCCATCCTCTTTTAAGGTGCGGGGATAATGAAAATCGGTGTTTGTACACAGCTTATAGGATTCTCTTAGGATACGTCTCATTATGTCTGAGACCAGGTTTGCAGGGAGATTATGCTCTTTTGCCAAAGCCTCCGTATGCTCTACAACATAAGCCTCTCTTTCACGAGAATAGGCACTGGCACCTAGCTCCTTTTTTACAGTGGCAGCTTTTTTTACAAGACTGATCCTTTTTTCTAAAAGAGCGACCAGCTCTTTATCGTTACTGTCAATCTCTTCTCTTATCTTTTCAAGTTCTTTAGCATTCATTATTCATCAATCTCATCTAGGAACTCAGACAAATTCTCATCCTCAGATACTTTCATAGCAGCCTCAGGATTAACAAGACCTTCCTGATACATAAGATAGATCTGTCTGGTCTGAGCATATGGATCAACAGCTTTATCAATAATCTCCTCCTGAGGAATCAGTGCAGCTCTCTGATCAAGTCCCTCAATTGCGCCTACGGCAAGAGCCGGCCAGGCTCCAAAAGGAAAAAAAGGCCATGAATCGATATAGTTTCCACTCATGCTCCTTTGTGATGCTGGTCCATAGAAAGGAACCATGAAGAAAGTGCCCTGATCGGAGCCTGCCTTTCCTAAAACAGTGTTCATGGACATTGCCTTTTTCTCAAGTCCCAAATAGCTTGCAACATCAATAAATCCTAAAAGACCAATGGTTGAGTTGATTGAGAATCTGCCCAGTGAGGTGGTGGAATCTGAAAACTCTCCTATAAGGGCATTGTTTACAATGTTATTTATATCATCAAGGTTTGAACAGAAGTTATGCACTGAAGTTCTAGTCCACTTAGGCAGTTTTGCATATCCATGGGCAACAGGTCTTAAAAAATATCTGTCTATGATATTGTAGTTTAGGTACCACATGGCATAGCGGTTTACAGGTTCTAATGAATCGATAGAATTTCCAGGTAAAACCGACAGTCCATAGGAATAATCAGCCTTTGATGACTTAAGCGAAATCTGTCTTGGAGCCATAGGACCATAGGATGAATGGGCTGCATAAGCCTGGGATAGAGATGACATAAAATACAGAGCCACTGTGGCTGTTAGAACTGTAAACAGATTTTTTCTAAACATATACAACCTCTTGAAACATACCTGTATTTTACAACACTAAGAGCCATTTTAAAAAGTGTACCCAATACCAAAGATTATCTTTACCTGGTAATTTTATGCATATACAGGCTGTTATCGGAAAATTTGACTGAAAGATGCAAAAAGCGTGAATAATCAACACATTCATGCTTTAGTTTTTTGCTATCATATAGACATATACGTATATTTAAAAAGACAGCAATATTTCAATGGATACCTTAGATATCAATTTAAAAACAGCTGCAAAAGAGAATACAGCTGATGTAAACAGTCAGGCAGATGTTGCCGAAAAAAAAGCTCCTGCTCCAATCAATGCCAACGCTACAGCAGGTTATATCAGTGCTGTATCAAAGCATAAGGGACTTTTGACTGAATCTCACAGCCGTACTTTCACTCAACTGACCTCATCATTGAACTCTTATATACAGAATCAGGGATCAATTCAGAGAACTGAATATGACGCTGATTCTGCACAACTTGGTCACTACAGAAAGCTCGCAGTTCAGGTGATTAACCGAGATCCTAATCTGCAGGAAAAGGTGGCTTCTGATTTATCAAGCTCAACTAAAATGGTGCGCTCAAGAGATGCTGCTGTTACTCTTGAGGATAATCTTAAGAATCTTCCAAAGGCACTGTCAGAAGGCTGTTCTGCAGGTCAGACTCTTGGCAAGTTTATCTGTCAGAGCGTGGTCAATCTTACTGACTATGAAAATATGGGAGCCGGACTTCAAAGAGATCTGGCCATAAGACAGGTATTTGCCCCATCTGAAGAGCTCTCTCCACGAGCTAAGGCTGCAACTGAAGAGGTTCTTGCAGCTTCAATAGCCTATGTAAAAAGCAATCAGCCTGAGATCTTAAAAGAGCTCATAAACGAACAGGAAATTCAAAAACCGGTTCCTGGAACTACCACTCCTCAAATCATGACAAGATATCTTCGTCAGGCACTAAATGAGTTCCCTGAGGATTCTACCTATCTTGATATATTCAAGCAGAACAGACAGACTCAGAAAACAGAGAATGAGTTTGAGGATGAGGTATCAAAGGCCACCTCAAGAAGAATACATGATCTGATTGTAAAGGCAGCTCAGATAGCAAGAAAAGGAAATCTGCTAAGTGATAAAACCACTATTGAAAATGAATCTGCAAAGCAGACAGCCACAGATGCCGCCCAAAGACAGACAGACAGACAGGTCAGTGACCAAACTCAGGAGCAGGTATCCGAACTCTCTTTAACAGAGCTTTCAGCAAGAGCTGCAAAACTGCAGCAGAAATTCCGTGAGGAAAGAATGCGTCTTGCAAGCGAGGGCAAGCTGCCAGATCCTGCCCCACGCCCTGAAAGTGGAAGTGTTGACACAGATGCAGTTGAAAAAGTTGATGCCAGGATTGAACAGCGAATCTCACAAAATTCATCCTTCGAGGTTCAAGCTGATAAGCCTGCTTTGGCAAAAGACAGTTCCATCAGTGCTGAGGAGATAAAAAAACTTGCCTTAGAAGCTGTACGTGAAGCCTTAAAAGAAACAGTCAAATCACAGATTGAAGCAAGTCAGACTACGGCTAAGCAGGCTGCAGCAGAAGCTGTAAACGCACTTAAGGAAACTATACTCTCAGAGCTTGAAAACACCCAAAATGCCACCAAAGAGGTGGCCGCAAAGGCTGTAAAAGAGGCTTTAGAGCAAAACACAAAGACTCAGCTTGAAGCTACACAGTCATCTGCGCTTGAAGCTGCAACCAAAGCTGTCAGTGCCCTAAAAGACACAGTGCTAAAGGAACTTGAAGCCAATGCAAGCGCCTCAAAAGAGGATGCAGCAAAGGCAGTTCGCGATGCTCTCTTAAGATTTGAGGAAAGTCAGAATCAGGCAAAAGCTGAAACCACAAGTGCAGTTGAAGAATTAAAAAAGAGTGTAAGTGAGCAGCTTGCAAAAAGTAATGATTCTGCCAAAGAGGCTGCAACTTTAGCTGTTAAGGAAGCTCTGTTAGAGAGTGCAAAAACTCAAAGTGAGGTTACAAAGACCTCTGCAAAGGAGGCCGCAGCTGAGGCTGTTAATGTTTTAAAGGAAAAGGTTCTCTTAGAGCTTGAAGAAAACCGAAACTCTGTAAAAGAAGCCTTAAAGGAGAGTGTCAAAGCTCAGTTAGAGGAGCAGAACAGAGGCAGAAGCGAATATACTCCGCACAATCAGGTAAATATCGCATCGGCAAATATCTCATTTAGAGGCACCTCCATATCAGGTTACGGAGCCTATGAACTTACCCCGGGAATGACTGTTCCTGTTAATAATGATGGTAGCAGCATCCTGGATACAGCAGCCTCTGACAAGACTAAAGCCTTAGTTCAGGAATACCTGAGCAGGCAGGAGCTAAGTCAGAAGACAGCTTTTGAAAATGCAAAAAATCAGGAACTCACTGAGGAGGAAAACCTAAAACTAAAAGATCAAAAAGAGCTTTTAGAGACTAAATTAGCCTCTGATGCAGCCTCACAGGCAAAAGAGACAGCTGAGCAGCTTACTTCTGAAGAAGCAGCCCCTGATGAAAAAAACAGTGAGGTTCAAACAGTAAAAGAAGGTGAAAGTCAAAACTCTATACCACCTGCAGCTGATTCATACTCTCTAACAGCTAATAGCAATCCAGAAGCTGCCAAAGAGAGCTCTGCTAGAGCTGAGGATCTAAATATAAGTTCTGTACAAGCCCAAAAGGCAGAATCAGCACAGGCAGCAGGTCAGTCTCCTTCAGTTTTAGGAGATGCACTTAATATAGCTGATGAGAATAGCGATAAAGTTTCTGATCGGACAAAGCCATCTGCAGTTACAGTTGAAGAAAAGGCCTTAGCCTTTAGCTCATCAATGAATGCTAAAGATCAGGCTTTAAATGCGGAGAAGGCTAATACTCAAACCCCGCAGTCTCAGATCCTGTTAGGTGAGGAAGATATCTTTAATGAGGCTCATCAAACCTACAGTACTGATGTAAAAACAGCAGTGATGAACAGGCCTTCGGTACTCTCCGGACTTACAGCCACCTCTGATGAGAATACCAATTCACCTCAGGTAATGCCTGAGACTATGAAGGAAGTCAGAAGTTCAAACAGCACTCAGCAAAATCAGGCCTCAGAGGTTGAAAGGCGAATTCTAACCTCAACTGTGCCTGCGATGGAACTTGAGGAATCAATGGTTCCATCTGATGTTAAAAAAGATGAGAAAGAGCTTTTTAACAGCGAAGGCTTCACCTCAAACGAGGATGACAAACAAGACGATATCACCATAAGCAGAATTCCTGATAAAACCCCGGGAGCTGCGATTATCACCTCTGGACAGAGTGAACCTATACCTGAGGAGAGCGTAATTGAAAATGTTGCTCCAGTAAAAGAAAAGACAGGAATATTCTCAAAGATTGCCTCAATCTTTTCAAAGAAACAGCAGGATGAGAGTGCCCTGTCGCAGGAGACAAAAGGCGCTTCACCTCTAAATCTCAACAACATGATGAGCCTGGCGGCAAAAGGATCTCCTTTAGA
>JBJEWX010000003.1:0-4192 GCA_051885275.1 Succinivibrio sp.
ACCCCGCTGCATCTGGCCCTTGGAGAACACAGGGAAGTTCAGCTCGATACAGCCCGCTTTATCCCGGCAGTAGCCGTCAATCACCATTCCCACATAGCCCACGGCTTTCGCCGCTCCCATGATCAGGTCCCCGAAATAAGGACGCTCCTTATACCCCTTTCCGTCTATGACCATCACATAGCCCGGTTTGGCCGAATAAGTCGCCACATGGATGGGGAAGTTGTCTCCGTTATCCGTACTGACCGTCATGGCCGTTCCCACCATGAGCATATCGGGGTCAGGATTGACCGGCATGATAGACGCCTCCATGCAGCCATCCATGGGGATCCCCAATTCTTTCATGCCGTCGCAGAGCAACGCGGGATTCAGCTTTTTCGCGCGCTCAATCACACTTTCCGGCAGCAGCTCAGGGAATTCATGTACTGTTTCCATAAAACAATCAAGCTCCTTTATCTCAACGAATATCTTTGTTAAAAATGAAACAATGACCAATCAGATGTACTCAATTTATCTTTGCATCATGATTGTCGCAATCTGTGGAATTTCTATGCTTCTTGTATACATTCCATACTACAAGCTCCATGGAAGTTTCTTTGAAAATATTCTCAATGCACTTACAAACTTCGCACACAATAACAGACTGCAGATCAAAGAAAAATTTAACTCTGTCAGATACGCACTTGATGAACACTGTGTTATCAACAGACTAAGAAGTGATAATTTAGATGAAATCATAAGGGTATTAACTGACAGACTCTATGATGTTAGAGCAATCTCATCTAAAGCTGATTTCATAAACGGCATTAGAGAAAAAATGTCGATAAATCCTGCAGGTATTGCCCACGGAATTGCAATTCCACACACCAGAGGAGCTTATGTAAGACGTAGCGCACTTGCTGTTGCAACTCTAAGAACACCAATCAAATGTGGTGCTTCAGACAATAAACCTTGCGACTTGTTCTTCTTGATAGCTACTCCAGATGATGGAAGCTCACACATTAATCTGTTGTCTAATCTTTCTTTACTGCTCAGCGAGCCAGGTTTTGCTAACAAGCTACGAAATTCAGGTTCTAGTGAAGAAATTACCAAAAGGTTGATATCATGCGAAAAAAATCTTTTCAGATAGCATTCTGCTTAATATCCTTTTTTATGATGACAAAAGCGGTCATAGCTCAGACGGTTACTGTCTGCGCTGTGCCACAGGCATATTCTGCTCTTGAGAAGATCAAGCGTACAGCACCTTTTTACTTTAGGACTTACTATGGCACTTTTGAAGAGTTGTTTGCAAGAATTAATAGCGCAGACAAGAAGAACTACTGCTCTTTAGTTATCTCAGATGAAGAAAAAATTCCTGTACTGCTGATTGAAGCAGGTAAGACCACATATAGCAATTATAAAGCTTTTGTTAAAGCGCCTCTTATCCTGTGGTCTGCTGATGAAAAACTTTTTGAAGAAGATATCAAAGTTATAAAAAAGAAAAGACTAAAGTCTCTAGCTCTGCCGAAGCAGAATCTATCCTGTGTAGGTTTTACCGCAGGACAGGTAGTAAAGCGAAAGAGCTTTCCGACTGAATACCTTAAAAACAGAATATACAGAGCTGATCATGAATTTCATGCATATTCATTAGTCAGCAGCGGAAACGTTCAAGCCGGATTCATGACCAAACCTGTTATTATGAGAAATGGTAAACCTACAGGCTCCTACTGGCTTGTTCCAGACGAGTACTATGATCAGATACAGTACTATATAGTTAATCTGTCCTTAGAAGATAGAAAATCAGGTGCAGTGTATGATTATATAAGTACAGACAAGAATGCGCTATCATGCTTCTTTGATGCTGGTTTCTGTGACTTAAGTCATATCAATCACGAACAGAAATAACAATCAAAGCGACAAGCCTTTCCATCAATAAAACTGCTGCGTCTGAATGAAAGTTCAAGAGGGGGGCTGTCTTTAGGTCTTTTGACAACTAGATGATGAGTTGCCACGGTACAGAGATACTCAGCATACTCAAGTGTATCAGGATCTGTTCCAGCCAGGACATGAAACACTCTCATCTCTTTTTTTACTAAAGCGCTCTTTTTTCTCTCAGGAAACATCGGATCGTAGTAAACCACTTCTGGTCTTAAATCAAGCATTCCTTTTTGATAATGATCCTTAATAGAGCCTAGCTTAGCTAACGAGGGTAAACCATTTTTCAGAGAGCTTAGAATAGAGGAATTATCCTTGGCATTGGCTAGTGCGGATCTTAATAAAAGCCAGATTACAGGATTCCTTTCAAACATGGTTACAGTTGCCCCTGCTGACTGCAAAATCATGCTCTCCCGCCCAAGGCCTGCCGTAGCATCAAAAACTACTGGATGGCATAATTTTCCAATTACAGCCTTGCAGACTGGCTCAGAACTTTTTCCACTATGATTTAACCTCCACAAAAGTTTTTCATTGAAAAGATCAATTGTGAATTCATTTGAACAGATATCATTCTCCTTAAAAGAGAGTACTGCCTGACTGCCAACATAAAGCTCTATTGTGTCTTCTGTTTGAGACAGAGAATTATTCCTAAGCAATACTTCCTTTACAAGCAAAGCATCATCTTTTAGTGGAGAATTATCATCAATTCTTAAACTGATCATCTTTGAAATGTTTAATTGTCGAAGAAAAGTCAGGTTTTAGACCTCGCCACAGTTCAAAGCTTAAAACAGCCTGACCAATCAACATGCCAAAACCGTCATAAGCATCACTAATCCCAAGACTCTTTGCATGTTTTGTAAAAACTGTTTCACCATCCTTTCTATACATTAAGTCATAGGCAAATTTAGCTTTTTTTACTACTTCATCATTAAGAGGAGGGAGAATATTCTGAAGAGAGGTTGAGGTTGCATTTATAATCACATCAAACTGATCGTTAAGCATCTCATAGGTTGTGACAGAGACCAAACCGTCAAATAATGCTGCTATATCCTGAGCTTTTGACAGTGTCCTGTTTACAATTGTTATTGATTTTACAGCATTCTCAAGCAGAGGCTTAATTATTCCCCTAGAGGCGCCACCAGCTCCAATTATCAAGATTTTTGAATCATATAAAGGACATCTTAGTCTCTTTAAATCCTCGCATAGGCCACGCCCGTCTGTATTGTCTCCGTAAATACTGCCGTCATCTAACAGTTTTAGTGTATTTACAGCTCCTGCTGCCTTTGCATACTCACTAAGGCTATCAGCGTAGTCATAGGCATCTATTTTACAGGGAACAGTTACATTACAGCCCTTCCCACCGTTTTTAAAAAACTCATCAGCTGTAGCTTTAAAGGAGCTATCTTCAACTAAAACTTTTCCATATTCCATGTTCTGACCGCTTATCTTTGCAAAATATGAATGCAACTGCGGAGACATTGAATGTTCTACAGGATTCCCAAATACCGCATACTTATCTGTCATTTATTCTATCCAATGAGGTCCTTTTCTAACTAACTTCTTTGTTTGAGTATCATAAATTGATGTAGGCTCACTTTGACCAGAGCAGGGAAGGGTTAAAACCAGGTCAACCTTGTCTTCTAACTTACTATCCAACCTATCTAAGCTGTCTGTCGCTTCAAAACCTGAAATATTCGCACTTGTAGAAATTAGCGGAACCCTAGCATACTTACATAGAGCAGCTAGTATATTAAAAGAGGTTATTCTTACAGCTACGGTTCGGTTGTCTCTGACAGCTACAGTTTTTAGATCGTCCTTAACAGGAAGTACAAAGGTGTGAGGACCTGGCCACATTTTTTCCATCAGAGATTGTGAATAGTCGTCAATTTTTTCTCTATCAATATACTGATTCAGAATATCAAGAGAACTGTCTACTATTATCAGTCCTTTGCTGATATCTCTCTGTTTTATTGAGATTACTCTGTTTACTGCATCTTCATTAAAGACTGAACAGCTTATTCCATATACTCCTTCGGTGGGGCAGATGATAACCCCACCATCACGGATCACAGCTGCAGCCTTTTCAATACTGTCAGTAAGAATACTCATTTACAGAGACTTCAGCTTTTCCTGCAAAGCGGCATCCTTTTTCATTACATCTTCAGATGCTTTTGCTCTGTCTGCCTTAACCTTTGCGTCAATTTCGCTATCGGTTAAAGCAATGATCTGAGCTGCAAGATATGCAGCATTCTTTGCACCCGCCTTGCCTACAGCAACTGTT
>JBJEWX010000004.1:0-4170 GCA_051885275.1 Succinivibrio sp.
TAAAAAACTTCAGATTTACACCTAGGGCAAATATCTATTTCATCATTAGATTTAAAAACATAACCACATTCATTGCATTTCTTAATATGCTGACTGATTGCTGTTATACCAGGTTTAATGGATATATCTTCTTGTTGTTTATATTTATCCCATACTCTTTCAGGTGGAAATTTGGAGCAGCACCAAATAATCATTATAGAAAAAGCAAAAGTGGCATAAAATCCATCATAAAAAACCACATCAGCCAACGATGTTAACTTTACGAGACTCACCACAATACCTAATACAAAAACATCAACCATGCACATACTGTGATGAAATTTATATAACCTGCAAATAAGGCTGCTTGGTTTATAGGAGAAACCTCCTATTAGAACAATAGCTGATAATACATACAATGGTGCAAAGAACGTAAAGAACAAAAAGGAGTAAAGGAGTAAACCCCACTGTTTAGCTAATATATTAACAATAGACAGCAAAGACATGCTTGAGCCTGTACCCATTGCTCTTATCGACATAAAAGGCTCAAATATACAGATAAATAAAAGAATTAAGGAAGAAAATGCTATAAGAGCAATATCTGATTCTTTAGAAGAAGAATTATAAAGGAGTTTTGCTCCACACCTAGGACAGATGTGAGAATAGTGATTATCAGATTCTGTTATATAAACTGCAAGATCACATGATCTGCAAACAACAGTTTTGTTCAATTTGATAATTCTACTTAAAGTTTTCCATCAAAATTACTTTATTCTGATCTATAGACTTTTGAACATCTATTATTCTCTGATTAGAAGATCCTCTAAAATCAAGATCTAGTGATTTCTTAGCTAATACAAAAGGACCATCAACAACAACATCAAGATATTGAAGAAGATCTTTTCTAATAAAATCATCTAAAAGCTTATCAAAGGTAAACCCTGAATAAGCCCACAGAGAATACCCATCAGATTTTAATTCCCTTGCAAAAACAGCAAGAGATCTTGACTGAATAAAAGGTTCACCACCTGAAAAGGTTACCCCCTTGATTAAAGGATTTTTTATTATTTCCTCATACAAAACATCAAGGGTAACATCAATTCCACCGGACATGGATTGTGCCTGAACGTTATGGCATCCTTTACAATGAAAAGGGCATCCCTGAGTAAAAACTACATAACGAATCCCAGGTCCATCTACTACAGATTCTTGGACAACACCCGCAATTCGTAATGTTGTGTTTTTTAATATCGACAGATCAGCCATTTACTAAACAACCAAATGTTTAACACGATCCTTTTCTTCAGCTCTTTTACCGTTATTGAAACGATCAAGAGTACCTACAAGATAACCTGTTACGCGTCTAATTCTTTCAAACTTAACACCCTCACCAACAACACCATTGCGAGCATGTAATCTAGTCTGCATACTTTATTCTCCTATAAATATATATTGCTGTAGATTTATTTGATAATTATTATTTATTATTTAACCAGTACAGATACAACCAACACCTAGTTTTCTCAATCTTTCAATACTTACACCCTCGCCATCGTGTCTACCACATCTTGGGCAAACATCACCTATTACTCCCACGTAATTACATACTGGGCATCTGTCTACAGGGTGATTGATTGAGCCGTAACCTACTCCACATTCTTTCATGTAAAGAATTACATCCTTAAATGCATCAATATTCTTTGTCAGGTCACCGTCCATTTCAACATATGAAATTGAACCAGCATTACATAAAGCGTGGAAAGGACCTTCAATCTTAATTTTCTCAGCTGCTGTGATTTCATAATAAACAGGAACATGGAAGCTGTTTGTATAGTAGTCTCTGTCAGTTACTCCTGAAATAGAGCCATAAAGTTTCTTATCAATCTTTACAAATCTTCCTGATAATCCTTCTGCAGGTGTTGAGAATAATGAGAAATTTAATCCTGTATCAACAGTATGCTTATCAGTTAGCTCTCTCATATGCTTTAAAATCTTGTATCCAAGATCGAATGCCTCTTTGCTTTCGCCATGGTGTTTTCCGATAAGAGCAACTAAGCATTCTGCAAGACCAATAAAGCCAACAGACATTGTTCCATTCTTTATAACATCTTCAATTGTATCTTCAGGATTTAGTCTGTCTGAATCAACCCAAACTCCCTGTCCCATTAAGAATGGATAATTAAGCACCTGCTTTTTAGCTATTACCTCAAACCTATCCATTAGCTGATCAAAAACCATATAGATAAGCTTATCTAAAGATTCAAAAAATTTACTTATTGAACCATGAGATTCAATGGCTAATCTTGGAAGATTAATAGTGGTAAATGATAAATTACCTCTTCCAGGAATAACCTCTTTTGTCTTATCGTAATAATTTGAAACTACGCGGGTTCTACATCCCATTAAAGCTACTTCTGTCTCAGGATGTCCCTCTTTGTAGTATTCGGCATTGTATGGAGCATCTAAGAAAGAGAAGTTAGGGAATAATCTCTTTGCTGAAACTTTGCATGCAAGCTCAAACAGATCATAATTAGGGTCACCCTCTTTGGTATTGACTCCATCTTTGACCTTAAAAATCTGTACAGGGAAAATAGGAGTTTCGCCACCTCCAAGACCAGCATCTGTAGCAAGAAGAACATTCTTCATGATCATACGCTGTTCAGGAGTTGTTCCTGTGCCGTAATTAATTGAAGAGAAAGGAACCTGTGCGCCAGCTCTTGACTGCATAGAGTTTAGGTTGTGGATTAATGCTTCCATTGCCTGATAGGTTTCCCTTTCAGTCAGTTTAATAGCCTCATCCATAATATACTGTATGTCAGCATCACTAGATTCACTTGAATTGTGTTTATCTATTAACTCTTTTACTTTTTGTTTAATCAAAGACTGAGATTCATCAGATAAACATGTATTTTTCTGATCATACAATTCTTTGCAAAGATTCTTAATTGATTCAACATCTGCATTATCATCTCTTAAAAAGATGCATATTACCTTAGCAAGATGTTTTGCATATGAAATAGCAACATATGGAGCTAAATCATACTCAAATAAAGGAATTGACTGACCGCCATGCATATCATTCTGATTTGACTGAATAGCAATGCAGCTTAGAGCAGCAGCAGACTGAATAGACTGTGGCTCTCTTAAGAATCCATGACCAGTGCTAAAGCCTCTCTTAAACAGATCTTTTAAACCAATTTGGCAGCAGTTTATTGTAAGCATATAGAAATCTAGATCGTGAATATGAATATCACCTCTAGAATGAGCAATAGAGTGTTCTGGTCTTAAAACATATCTGCGAACATAGTCTTTTGAACCTTCAGATCCAAATCTAAGCATTAACCCCATTGGTGCATTTGCATCAATATTGGCATTTTCACGCTTAAGATCCATATCTGCAGTACTTTTAGAGGTTAGATCTCTATAAATTCTTGTAAGATCTGTATTGTAGTTTCTTACATTAGTTCTATTCTGTCTGTAGAGAATAAAATTCTTTGCCTCTGATGCCATGCCTTCTTGGATCAGAACTTTCTCAATAATATCCTGTGTATTTTCGACAGAAGGTTCTTCTAAATTCTGTTTTTCTATATCTGAAACTACTTTTCTTGTAAGTTTGGATACCAGATCTTCTTCATATTGAGATGTAGATTTATCATCTGGGTGTGCTGAAATAAGGGCTTTTCTAATAGCATTAGAGATTTTATCCTCGTTAAAGGATACTTTGCGACCATCTCTTTTAACAATAAATCTAATCATTTGCGTACCATCAGTATTTTTTTATTTATTTTTATATAGTTAACTAAAAAATATATAAAAATCAATTAGTTATAATAAATTTATTTTTTAATATTATGAACAATCGATAGCCTATTTTCAACTTTAATATTATCTTGAAAATTAAAAAATAGACTTGACATTAAGATTTTAAAATATGATTTTAAATTAGCTTGACATAACAATTTTTATATAAAGATAAAGAGTCAATTTATATGCAATTCAACATTTTTTGCGACGTTATTGATAATTATGGAGATGCAGGAGTTTGTTTAAGGCTTTGCAGAGATCTCTGTTCAAAAGGTCATAAAACAGTTCTTTATTCAAACAATGTAGAAACAGTAAAAAAAATAATGTCTGATACTGATTCTTGTAACAGCTGTCTAACCATAAAGTCATGGCCTAAAAATATTACAG
>JBJEWX010000005.1:0-4157 GCA_051885275.1 Succinivibrio sp.
TTTATCAGAATCTTTACTTCCGATATCTGTTGATATCTCTTCCTTATCCTCTGTTTCAAGAATATCATCGTTAATACCCGGTCTTATTGCTCCTCTCGTAACAGGTGTGATAAAAATCTTAGGATTGTTTATGTCTCCTCTTATTACAAGGCGGGTGATGCAGTCTTTGTTTAAAGAAACAAAGGTTGTCCTTAAAAGCATCTCCTGATCATGGAGGTCTACCTTTCCATTGAGGGTGGCATGGGAACTTGTGAGATCGGTGTTGCCTTTTACAATGATGGTATTATCATCTATCTTAAATATGATATTTAGATCAAAAAGACCAGCATCAGTGCCTCTGACTGACTCTAGGAACTGATCTTTAGTAAGCAGATAACTTTTATTCTTTCCGCCATTGACCAAATCTAAACCTAAATCTGATATAAGCAGTGATTTTCCAGATAATTGAGCTTTTCCTACAAGCTTGGTTTTTACCGCACTGTTAGGCTGAGTCAGAACTTTTATATGCCTTGGAAGAGAATTGTTTTCATTTGAATCTGGAGTATTGTCTTCAGTTCTCTGCAATTGACAGTTGAAAATGATTTTTCCGTTTAAAAGATGATTAATCAGATTGCTGTTAAGTTCAGACAGTTCAAAGCCGTCTGAATTTACTGACAGCATTTCAAGCTGCAGATCGTCTTTACTGTCTTCTGGGTAATTAAATTGCACTTTTATCGCTGCAATACTCTTTTGGAACTGAATTTTTGGAACTTCTGTGATGATTTTCTTATCATCAATAATAGTTTTGGAGTAAAAGCCGCGTATGAACAGATCTGAATAATAGGCATTATCAAAGCTAAAAAGAATTTCACCATTGCTACTAGTTAGTCTTTGGAGCTGACTGTCAAATTTCAAGTTTGAACAGGTTGTATTTACACTTTGAACTGAAAGGGGGTATTTATCAATAAAAGAAACAATCTCTGTATTTTCAATACATAAATTCTCTAAAGTCAGACTGTATTTAAAAGATGACTGCTTAAGATAATCTACTAGATCTTCAGTCGCCTCAATCTTTCCGCCTTTAATCTTTAAATCGTGGATTACAAGACTGCTATGACCGTCTGCTTTATGAATTGAGGCATCAAGTCCAAAGGCTGCGTTAAAAAGATTTCCTTTTACCTTAATATCAGTAACCTCATCTGTTTTTAAAACTCTAATCCTAGATTCATCTGCTGTAAGCTGCAGGCCTGGTTTTGATATTTCACCTACTCTACCTGTAAAGCTATAGTTGATTCTGCCTTCTCCTATATTCAGATTATCCAGTTTTCCAGTAATATCTCCTAACATTAGATCCTGTGTAGGAAGTGCGAGCAGACAGTTGTTTACTGAGATGGTACCAGCTTTAATTGAGTATTTTTCAGACAGACCATTGTCTTCTTTAAAGATTAAGTTTCTAAGACTTATATTCCTTGCAGTAATTTCCTTACTTTCTTTATCAAAGCCAAGTGAACCGTTTACTGTTCCTCCAAATATCTGAAAGGAGAGATCTTCAAATGTCAGCTCTTTGCTGTTGTTAGTGATATTTCCTGAGAACTTCTTAATCTTTGTATTGTCTATAAGACCTGTCTCAAAATTTAATTTTGCTGAGTCAAAACTAAAAGCTCCATTAGAGTCAATATACGCCTTTGATGCTGAAATATTAGCTTTAAGGGAGGAGAAACCTTCTAAGCTGATAGGACATTCTAAAAGGTCAAGCTTTTCAATAAGGATATCTTTGAATCCGAATTTTTCTGATTTTAAACTTTTGAGGTTTGCATCATTTGTAGCAATACCTTTTGCATAAAAGTATTTTAATTTGAGGGTATCAGACTTGATGATACTCTGCAGATCGTATTCTACATATATTTCATCAATATGAGTTTTATCAAGATCAACTCCCTTGAGTTTGAGAATATTAGGGTAGAGTGCAGAGAATTCTATTTGCTGACAGTTTATTGAAAAGGAGGTTCTGTCAGATAGAAATTTTAATAGAGGGGCTTTTATGTTCTGCCCATTAAAATACAGAACTGCGCCAATAACTGCTGCTACAATCAGCAAAGCAATCGCTATAAATATTTTTAAAAGCTTAAATCCAAGTCTAGGAGGCTGCTTTTTGACTGTTGGAGCTCTGAATGCCATTATTCTAGTTAACCTTATATTTAGGAAACCATCTTCTGATTAAAAGTTTACATACATCAAGATTGTTTTGGATTAGAGTAAGTGCAATTTTGCGAGCAACCTCAACCAACTGAAAATCTCTGTTTACATCAACAACTCTGAAAAGATCAAAGCCTGCCTGCTTGTTGCCTAAAACCTCTCCTGGTCCTCTAAGTTTCAAATCTTCTGTTGCTATTTTAAAACCATCATTAGTACTGCGCATGATACCTAGTCTCTGCATCGCAACCTCGTTTGCTGTTTCAGTTTTTTTATACACCAGGATGCAGTAGGATTCTTTGGAACCTCTTCCTACACGGCCTCTTAGCTGGTGCAACTGAGCTAAACCTAATCTGTCAGCGCCTTCGATTATAATGATTGATGCATTAGGAACATCCACTCCAACTTCAATAATTGTGGTTGCCACAAGGAGATTGATTTTATTGTCAATAAAATCCTTCATCACTTTGTTTCTGTCCTGTAGCTTCTGCTGTCCGTGAATCAGACCTATATTAAGGTTAGGCAGTTTAATTTTCAGTTCCTTATATGCAGCAATAGCAGAGGCATTTTCCTCTTCATTTTCCTCAATGTTTGGGCAAACCCAGTAAACCTGCGTTCCTTCACTGCAGACTTCTCTTAATCTGTCGATTATTTTAGGTTTGCTCTCATCTGACATGACTGCTGTTGTGATAGGTTTTCTGTTTTTTGGCAATTCATTGAGAATTGATACATCCAGATCGGAGAAAAGTGCCAATTGAAGTGTTCTTGGAATTGGCGTTGCGGTCATCACAAGCTGATGAACTGTTAGGCCTTTTGGCGCTTTTTGTAGCAGAGCAACTCTCTGTTCGATACCAAAGCGGTGCTGCTCGTCAATAATTGCAAGATATAGAGATTTATACTCAACATCCTGTTGAAATACACTGTGGGTTCCGACAATGACCTGAGCCTCTCCGTTTTTAATCTCTGAAAGTGTCTGTTTTCTCTTGTTACCTTTTAGTGATGAGGTAAGCATAACAACTTTTATTCCAAGAGGAGAAAGCATCCTGTCAAATACCTTATAGTGCTGTTGGCAGAGCAATTCAGTTGGAGCTAGTACAACACTCTGTCCTTCCTTGCAGACTCTAAGACATGAAATTACAGCAACAATTGTTTTTCCTGTTCCTACATCTCCATGTAAAAGCCTAATCATAGGAGTCTGTTTTGACAGATCATTTCCTATTTCATCTATTGCCTTTATCTGTGCTCCTGTAAGTTCAAAAGGTAGCTGCGATCTGAACTTATTGACTTGACTGTCATCCTTCTCAATTGCTTTGGCAGTCAGGTTTTCATTTTTCTTTTTGATAAACAGCAGCGTCAGCTGATATGCGACAAGCTCCTCTAGGCATATGCGTTTAAACTGTTCACTGTGTTCTAGTATGAAAGCCTTTTGGATATCAGTGCAAGGATATGGATTGTGGCACAGGTCAATAGCTTGGCTTAGAGTTATTTTAAAAGGATTTAACTCAGCAGGGAGTATTTCCTTTAGTGTCACAGATTTTAATTTTCTGATAGTAGCATCGATAACTTTTCTGATAGTTGCCTGCGGAACCTTTTCAACAGCGTGATAAATTGGAGTTAGTCTGTCAGATACCTCTACAGCGTCAGTTTTATCTAAAAAAGTCACTGAAGGCTGTTGCAGGTTAAGGCGCCCGTTATAATCGTTGACTTTAACCATACCAAAGGCTAAAACTCTCTGGCCTATGCTATAGTTTCTTATCTGATTTGGGTAGAGATTGAAAAAATCAGCTTCTATTTTTCCTGTGTTATCCTGTAGCAGGACTTTTAACAGTCTTACCCTTGAGGAGGTTATATTCTTTAGATCTGCAATAACTGCATCAATCAGAACATATCCTGAATTGTAATCTATGTTACCAATAGAGGTGATCTTGGTTTTGTCCTGATATTTAAAAGGGAAATCTAAAAGCAGGTCAAAAAGTGAAAAGATG
>JBJEWX010000006.1:0-4137 GCA_051885275.1 Succinivibrio sp.
TTTTTTCCTAGAATAAGATTATCTAAACTCATTACAGATCTCCGAATGTGCACCCTAGAATAGAAAGAGCAGACAAAGCCGCTGTCTCTGTTCTCAGTACTCTCGGACCTAGGGATACAAGCATGAAGTTATTGTCAGAGGCTTTTTTAATTTCATTACTGTCAAAGCCACCTTCAGGACCTATGAGAAGTCTGATCTTTTGTTTGGGCTTAATCTGAGTGAGGCTTACGCTAGCGCTTGGATCTAAGGTTAGACTCAAGGTATCCTCATCATGTTTGTACCAGTTGTCTATATCAGTAATTGGATTTACGGGAGGAACAACATTTCTTCCGCACTGTTCACATGCGGCAATTGCAATTTTCTGCCACTGCTCAGTTTTCTTTTCGCCTCTTTTATCGTCAAGTTTCACGCCACATCTTTTAGAATAAAGCGGAGTTATGGAGGTTATCCCAAGCTCAACAGCTTTTTGAATGGTAAATTCCATTTTTTCGCCACGGCTTATTACCTGACCTAATTCTATATTAAGAGGAGATTCGACATTTCTTTCAATCTTTCTTATGCATCTGTAGCTTGCACTTTTACCTGCATTCTCTATTACAGCCTCAAACTCACTGCCACAACCGTCAAAAACGTTAAAAGCATCTCCATTCTTCATGCGAAGAACTCTTATGAGGTGACCATACCCGTCATCATTAAGATTTAATACGCTATCTGTCGCCAATGGCGCCTTGAGCTGGCAAATTCTGACTGTTCTCATTTATACTTTTGTTACCTGCATTTAGCTGTTACAAAACGGTTATCGTTACCCTGAACCTCTTTAATCAGTCTGTTTCTCAAGCATTCGTTCTTTGTTGGTGGGAACTGCTTATTCCATCTGTTAAACAGGTTTATATGCTCGCTGTCAAGCTCAATTCCATAGGTTTCTGCCATATAGAGATAGGCTCTGGCAATGATGCCTCTTGCCCTTTGCGGTGGAGTTGCTCTCTGTCTTTTTCTGTCAATAATCATCAGACATTTGCCGTAGGGCGCACCCTTTGCTGACTCCTGAGTAAACATGAAATTACTTCTGTCGCCATTAACCTCGCCGATTGCAGGGTAGAGGTTGTGTAGATCTGACTCAATTTTATTGAATCTTTCATCATTGAGGTTGCAGCCTTTGCGTCTTCCATCTTTCCAGCACTGCATTTTATGACCAAACTCCCAGGCACTCATAATGTGCTCAGCTTCGATACGAGAGGCTCTTTTGGAGTTCTTTCTGACCTCATAACCACAGCTTTTCAGATCTGGCTTATAGCCATTTTTGGTGAATTCTATGCTGCAGCCACAGTAAAGGGTTACAGGCTTGTCAAGCTGTCTGAAAATACTAACCATAGAGACTTTTGCCTGACGAAAGTTTTCAATCTCAGCCTGAGCACTCAAGGATAGAAATAAACTTCCTAAAAGAAGCAGTTTAGTAGTAAATCGCATAGTCCCTCCGGAATTTTAATATTTTAGCAAATCAAAAGTAAAAAATTATCATAAGAGTGTTAAGGATAGGTGAAGTGTAACCTCTGACAATGAATTTAGCAGTAAAAATTGATAGAATCACTGTAAAAGGAGTTTTTTATGAAGATAGATTTGAGCAAAATGGCAACTTTTGGCGTTGCAGGAAATTTTACAGGACACCTTGAGCAGGCCGGTGAGTCAGTTGATTTTACTAATGTAAAAACAAAGGAAGCAAAGGCTCCTAAGGCTGTTTTTCCAACTTTCATTCCTGGAAGTGGAGAGATAACTCCTGCCTATTTGAGAGTTTTTCCTTTTGACAGTCAGAATATTGATTTTCCAAAAGGAGAGAGCAAGCTTCAGATTGAGCCTGAGTGTGCTGTTGTATTTGACGTAACCTGGAAGGATGGGCGCGTAATAGATTTAAAACCATATGCTTTTGGAGCATCAAATGACTGTTCCATAAGAAAGGAAGGTGCAAAAAAAATCAGTATCAAAAAGAACTGGGGCAAATCATCAAAAGGTTTTTCTGATAATGCTTTGGCGCTTGACAGCTTTGATGAAAAAGGTATTTTGAACAGATACCGTATCGCAAGTTTTCTTGTAAGAGATGGCGTAGCTCATTCATATGGAGAGGACAGCGCGGTAAGAGATTACAGCTACATCTATGGAACTCTGATTGAATGGTTAATTGAAAAATTCAATGATCAAAAAGATGAAGGCCCTGCCGAGAATATTTCTTTATATTTAAAAGAGGCGGGATATCCTGAGAAGATAATGGTATCTATAGGTGCTACAAGATATACCAGCTACGGAGAGACCAACTTCCTGCAGAATGGAGATATTTCTGTTGTGGTTGTATATCCTGAGGATAAATATTCTGCTGAAGATATTATAAGTGGCGTGCAAAACGGTACTCTAAATGATCCGCAGGTAAGCCTGCTCTCTCAGAAAGTAACTGTATAAAACAGAACAGCAAAAGCTTTCATCAGATCACAGGAGATCCTCTATATGAGGATCTTTTTTTTTGCCTGACAGATATGTCTTTTATCTGTAACAGGTGAATTGTGCTTGACAGGCTAATATTAATTAGCTAAATTTTAGCTAACGATTATTAGCCTAAAGTATTTTGTATGAACAAAAACTCAACATATCAAAAAATATTGGATGCGGCATTAGAACTGTTTTCAGAAAATGGTTTTAAGGCTGTAAGCATGGAAATGATTGCCTCCCGGGTAGGTATCAAAGCTCCATCTTTATATAAACATTTTTCAGGTAAGAAAAATCTTTTTAATACTATTTTAAAACAGATGGAAAGCTCTGATGAGACAGAAGCTAAATCGCATGATGTTCCGTCAGATAGTATAAAGGAGGATGAGTCGGCCTATAAAAGTGTTGATATTGTTTCTTTGTGTGAGTTTTCAAAGGACATGTATGACTACTGGACTGTAAATAAGAGGCAGTCCTGTTTCAGACGGCTTCTTATGTTAGAAAAGCTCAAGGATCAGAATATGGCCATGCTTTTTAATAAGTATCTGTGTTTAGGACCTTTAGAGTACATTGAGGATATTTTTAAAAACTATCATTTTTTAGAAGATCCTAAAATAGCAGCCTTAGAGTTCTACTCACCATTATTTTTAGGCCTTGAAGCTTATGATTTAAGCGTAGACAAGGCATTGATAAGACAAAGAGTAATAGATCATATAGACGGGCAGTGTAAACAGCTTTTGTCTAAAAAAGAAAATTTTGAGAGTAAAAATGGAATACATAAAGAGTGAAAAGTATCAAAACAGTACTTTCCTTAGCAGAATTATGGGACCCAACCCAATCAAGCTTACAGAAGAGCTTCTGTTAAATGAGCATCTAAAACCTGGAATCGGAGTTTTAGATTTAGGCTGCGGTCAGGGTGCAAGCTCTGTCTTTTTAGCAAAAGAGTTTGACGTGAAAGTTACCGCCTGTGATCTGTGGTGCGAGGCTGATAATAATCAGAAGTTTTTTGATTCCTTAGGGCTAAAAGACAGGATCACGGCAGTAAATGCAGATGCTATGGCCTTGCCTTTTGAAAAAGAAAGCTTTGATGCGGTAGTCTGCGTGGACTCATATAATTTCTTTGGAAGAGAAGAGGGCTATCTTGATGAAAAGCTAATGCCTTATGTAAAGAAAGGCGGAAGCATCTACATAAGTGTGACAGGTATGAACAAAGACTGCCATGACAATCTCCCTTCATGTCTGCTTAAATCATGGACAAAAGAACAGCTGGATTACATTCATGACTGCTGGTACTACCTTAAGCTTATAAGCAAGTCAAACTTAAGTGAACTTAGAAAAATTGAAATAATGAAATCAAACAATGAGGTATGGAGAGACTGGCTTGAAACAGACAATTCGTATGCTCAAAATGACAGAAAGAGTATTGAGGCGGGAGCTCTTGATTATCTGAACTTTATCAAGATTGTATTGAAAAAGAAATAGAAATACAGTGCTTATTTGCCTGACCTCAGCTAGTTTAAAAACTGCTGAGGTTTTTATATAACCAATAAGTAAAAAGGTTGAACTCCCTGTGATATATGGAATTCAACCTTAAATATATGTAAATTGTATTTAACTTTATCTAGCAAGAATTCCCCCGCCTCTATAGGCGGTTGGGATGAATTG
>JBJEWX010000007.1:0-4124 GCA_051885275.1 Succinivibrio sp.
ACTGTTTGGTATTTTTACAGGTTTGCCGTCTGAGGAACAGGCACTAATATGTAAGGAGGTTAAGGTCACAAAAGACAGCCCGGTAATACAGGCAACTATTTTTTTTATAAATATCTGTCTTTTTGTGCAACTTATCATTACGCTAATTCTTCAATTCCTACTGCAGTCCCGTTCATTATACAAAAAAACTAAAGCTATTTTTCTGTTCAATTTCAGCCACTTTTGAAAGATGATTTTGATCTCATTTTTATCTTGAAAAAAAAGAATATTCATCTAAAATATATCAGACTTAGATTCCTGTAATTTGATTAAAACTTTTCTTCATAAAAATTACAGACATCTGCGTCACTTGGTGTACTCAATAACATTTTTGGGGGTCTTTGTGGTCGCATCCGCAATTTTGGCTCTTGCTGACGGTACAGTTTTCAAAGGCAAAGCTTTTGGTGCTAAAACAACCACCGTTGGTGAAGTCGTTTTCAACACATCCATGACAGGCTATCAGGAAATTCTAACTGATCCTTCTTATGCTAGCCAGATTGTTACATTAACCTATCCTCACATTGGCAATTACGGAACTAATGACGAAGACGTTGAATCAAGAGACGTTTTTGCAATGGGTCTTATCATCAGAGATCTTTCTTTAGTTGCCTCAAACTTTAGAAATACTGAAAATCTCAGTGACTTCCTGGCTAAATACAACAAGCCGGGTATTTTCGGTATTGATACCAGAATGCTTACCAGAATTCTCCGCGAAAAGGGAGCTTTGAACGGCTGTCTTTCAACTGATCCTGAGATGACTGAGGAAAAGGCGCTTGAGCTTGCACGCGGTTTTGCCGGCATCAAGGGTATGGATCTGGCAAAGGTTGTAACCACACCGGAAATCTATACCTGGACTGAGGGAACATGGGAATTAGGACAGGGTTATGTAAACAAGAGCCGTACTGAATTTAATGTTGTAGCTTATGATTTTGGTATCAAGCGCAATATTCTGAGAATTCTGGCTTCATTAGGCTGTAAGGTAACTGTTGTACCTGCAATGACCCCTGCAAGCGAAGTTATCAAAATGAATCCAGACGGCGTTTTCCTGTCAAACGGTCCTGGCGATCCTGAGCCTTGTACCTATGCTCAGGAAGCTATTAAAGAATTTATTGAGCACAAGATCCCTCTTTTTGGAATCTGTCTTGGTCATCAGCTCCTGTCTTTAGCATCAGGTGCTAAAACCATTAAAATGAAGTGTGGCCATCACGGTGCTAACCACCCAGTAAGAGATCTTCAGACTGGTGTTGTTCATATCACCTCTCAGAACCATGGTTTCTGTGTGGATGAGAATACTCTGCCTGCAAATCTTAAGGCTACCCACAAATCTCTGTTTGACGGCACACTTCAGGGCGTTGAGCGAACTGATGTTCCTGCCTTTAGTTTCCAGGGACATCCAGAGGCAAGTCCAGGTCCTCATGATCCAATGAGCTTATTCAACCACTTTGTTGAACTGATGCGTGAATACCGTAAATAGGACTAGAGGATAACAAATGCCAAAGCGTACTGATATAAAGAAAATCTTGATCTTAGGTGCAGGTCCTATCGTTATTGGTCAGGCCTGTGAGTTTGACTACTCAGGAACTCAGGCCTGCCGTGCACTTCGTGAGGAAGGCTATGAGGTTATTCTGGTAAACTCAAACCCTGCAACCATCATGACCGATCCTGATGTTGCTGATGTAACCTATATCGAACCAATTCACTGGCGAGTTGTTGAGAACATCATTGCCAAGGAACGCCCTGATGTCGTCTTACCTACCATGGGCGGTCAGACAGCATTAAACTGTGCCTTAGATTTAGAGAAGCACGGAGTGCTGGCAAAATACAATGTTGAAATGATCGGTGCTAAAGCTGACGCTATTGACAAGGCTGAGAACCGTGAGCGTTTTGACAAGGCAATGAAAAAGATCGGTCTTGAGTGCCCAAGAGCAGGAATTGCCCACAGCATGGAAGAGGCCTGGGAAGTACAAAAGCAGGTTGGTTTCCCATGTATCATAAGACCATCCTTCACCATGGGCGGTACCGGTGGTGGTATTGCCTACAATCCAGAAGAGTTTGAGGAAATCTGCAACAAGGGCTTAGAGCTCTCCCCTACCCATGAGCTTCTTATTGACGAGTCCCTAATCGGCTGGAAAGAGTACGAGATGGAGGTTGTCCGTGACCGTAAGGATAACTGCATCATTGTCTGCTCTATTGAAAACCTCGACCCTATGGGTATTCACACCGGTGACTCAATTACAGTTGCTCCTGCTCAGACTCTGACAGATAAGGAATACCAGATCATGCGTGATGCAGCTATGGCTGTTCTGCGTGAAATCGGTGTTGAGACAGGCGGTTCAAACGTTCAGTTTGGTATCAATCCTGACAATGGCCGTATGGTTATCATTGAGATGAACCCTCGTGTATCTCGTTCATCTGCATTAGCATCTAAGGCTACCGGCTTCCCTATCGCAAAGATTGCTGCAAAGCTTGCTGTAGGCTACACCCTTGATGAACTTGGAAATGATATTACAGGAGATAAAACTCCAGCATCATTTGAACCAAGTCTTGACTATGTGGTCACCAAGATCCCTCGTTTCAACTTTGAAAAATTCCCTAACTCAGATGACCGTCTGACAACCCAGATGAAGTCTGTAGGTGAGGTTATGGCTATCGGCCGTACCTTTGAGGAGTCTTTACAGAAAGCTCTGCGCGGACTTGAAACTGGTAAGCTAGGCTTTGATCCTCGTCTTGATATGAAGCATCCTGATGCAAGACAGAAGCTTTTACATGAGCTTGAGAATGCAGGTGCCCACAGAATCTGGTATCTAGGCGACGCTTTCAGACTTGGAATGACTGTTGATGAGGTATTTGGCTATACCAAGATTGACCGCTGGTTCCTCTGCCAGATTAAGGAAATTATTGACATTGAGATGTCTCTGTCAGGCAGAACCTTAAAGTCAATTGATGCAGATGAGATGAAAGATCTCAAATCAAGAGGCTTCTCTGATGCCCGTCTTGCCTCACTGCTCAAAACCACTGAGGATAAGGTCAGAGCCAGAAGATGGCTCTTTGAGGTATTCCCTACCTACAAGAGAGTTGATACCTGTGCTGCTGAGTTTGCCACCTCCACTGCCTATATGTATTCTACCTATGAGCAGGAGTGTGAGGCCCGTCCTACCGACAGAAAGAAGGTTATCGTTTTAGGTGGCGGTCCTAACAGAATCGGTCAGGGTATCGAGTTTGACTACTGCTGTGTTCACGCCTCAATGGCACTTCGTGAAGACGGCTATGAGTCAATCATGGTTAACTGCAACCCTGAGACAGTTTCAACTGACTATGACATCTCAGACAGACTCTACTTTGAGCCTGTTACCCTAGAGGATGTTCTTGAGATTGCCAGAATCGAAAAGCCTGTTGGCGTTATTGTTCAGTTCGGCGGTCAGACTCCTCTGAAGCTTGCTAAGAAGCTTGAACAGGAAGGTGTGCCTATTATCGGTACCTCACCTGATGATATCGACACAGCAGAAGATCGTAAGCTGTTCCAGGAAGTTGTAAACAAACTTCAGCTGCTTCAGCCAAAGAACGGTACTGCAACCTCTTTAGCTCAGGCTGTAAGCGTAGCTAACGAAATTGGCTATCCTTTAGTTGTTAGACCTTCCTATGTATTAGGTGGCCGTGCAATGGAAGTTGTTTATGGAGAAGAAGATCTCAAACGCTACTTTGCTGAGGCGGTCAAGGTTTCTAACAAGTCTCCTGTGCTGTTAGACAAGTTCCTCGATCATGCAACTGAAATCGACGTTGATGCTGTAGCTGACGGTAAGGATGTTGTCATCGGCGGTATCATGGAACATATTGAGGAGTGTGGTGTTCACTCAGGTGACGCAAGCTGCGTGCTTCCTCCTATACATTTAACTGAGGATCAGATTGCAAGAATCACCAAGATCTCAAAGGAACTTGCTCTTGCTCTTAACGTTAAAGGCCTGATGAACGTTCAGCTGGCTCTTCGTGAAGATAAGATTTACCTCATTGAGGTTAATCCGCGTGCAGCCCGTACCGTGCCTTTTGTATCTAAGGCAACCGGACTTCCTTTAGCAAAAATCGCTGCT
>JBJEWX010000008.1:0-4118 GCA_051885275.1 Succinivibrio sp.
GACTTAACCGCAGCTTTATTGTTAAGCGTTCAATTGAAGCTCCGCGTGAAAAATTAAAAGCCCTGACTCATCTGTCAAATTATATAGGTCTTACCATAGAAGAAGGTATATCTGTATGGATAGCTCAGCGTGAAGGCAGAGCTAAGGATGGTAAGGATAAGACAGAGGATGCAGTCTTAAAAATGATATCTCTGTACGGAAGACAGAAGAAAATGTCTTTTGGAGATTATATGAGATCACTGAACATCGTTCCTGTATCCATTACCTATGAGTACGATCCAAATGATCTGGCAAAAGCTAATGAGCTGTATGAGAAGGAAACTAAAGGCGCCTACACCAAGGATGAGTTTGAGGATATCGACACCATCACAAGAGGCATCCGAGGCTATAAGGGGCGTGTAAAGCTAGTGGCAGGTGAACCTGTAAAAGCTGAGTTTGAGACAGCAGAGGAGCTGTCAAAAATTATTGATGACTTTATTTATGACAATTATGAGGTATATCCTACCTCACTGATAAGTGCCGGCAAATTAGATGAGGTTTCACAGGCAGATATAGAAAAATTCAATGCAAGGATCTCATCATATCCTGAGCACTTAAGAGAAAGAGTCAAAGCCATGTACGCCGCCCCTCTTTTAAATAAGAACAGAGATAATTAGGACAGATGAATATGTTTAATCCCGTGTTAAATGCAGATGGCTCTGTAAGCTATTTCAGAATAGCCTGTCTTATTGTGGCTGCAGCCTGTTTTGTCAGTGGCTGTGTGATGGATAACAGTACTACCTCTGAAAGTGAGGCTGTTGCTCATAAATCAGCTGAAACAGCACAGACACAAAGCGTACAATCAGATAAAACTGCAGATGAGGCACCTGATTTTGATAAAATCAGGTCACATGCCATAAGAGAGATAATCGCTGACAGTCAGTATATGCAGACCTGTGGCGCTGTTGACATGGGCTATGTAAACTGTTCTGTAGCCTTAAGTGAGGAGTTAAAGCCTTATTACGAGCTGTTTATAGATGCTGCTGATGATGGCTTTGCACTTACACTCAAGGCAAAGGATAACAATAAAGACGAGTGCAGAGTATTTGAATCTGACAGTAATGGTTTTTATAGGGCAACTGATGTAAACGGTCTTGATAATCAGAACTGTACTGCAATGTTAAACCAGAACAGCAAAAGATTTTCTATTTTAAGAGACACAGATACAAATGAAGGGCAGAGTGCCCCTTCAGGTTTAAGCCCTATTGTTAAGAGCCTGACTAAGAGATAGAAGATAACGCTGTTAAAATCTTTAAAAGTTTTTTTGAGGACATTAAATGATAATTACCAAAGATAAAGTTGTAACCTTAAGTTATACAGTAGCAAACACCGACGGTCAGGTTGTAGGCAGAACAGAGCCTGGTGAGCCAGTCAGCGTTCTTTTAGGTCACGGCTTTTTAATTAAAGGTCTTGAGAAGGCACTTGAAGGTCATAAAAAGGGTGATGAGTTTGCTGTTACTCTAGAGCCAAAGGACTCTTATGGTGAGTATGATGAGAATCTGGTTCAGACAATTGATAGAGAGCTTTTTGGTGACTACGAAATAGCTGTAGGAAATGTTTTTGAAGCAGACTCTGACAACGGCCCAATGGCTGTTGTAATTAAAGAGATCAATGACAAGACTGTGGTTGTTGATGGTAATCATCCACTTTCTGGAAAAGTTCTGAACTTTTTAATTGTAATTGAAGATGTGCGTGATGCCACTGAAGAAGAGATCAAGCATGGTCATGCTCATGTTGGAGGTCACTGTCCATCTGAAGGTCATGAGCATTGCTGCTGTCATGGACATCACCACGATGAGGATGGCGAATGCTGTCATGGACACCACCATGATGAGGAAGGTGAATGCTGTCATGGGCACCACCATGATGAGGAAGGTGAATGCTGTCATGGACATCACCACGATGAGGATGATGAGTGCCACCACGGTCATCACCACGATGATGAGAAGCATCACTGCTGCTGTCACAAGCACCATAAATAGTATTTGTGCTGTTTGGATTTTTTATTAAATTAGATAAGATTAAGGCTCCTTTGTGCTGGAGCCTTAGCTGTTTTTGGAGAGCACACCATGAAATTTATAATTAGACTCTTTCCTGAGATTTCCATCAAAAGCAAACCTGTACGCAACCGTCTTATAAAACTTGTAAGGCAGAATATCGTAAATGTATGTAAGCATCATAACGTTTGTGTAAACGCCTACGCTCAGTGGGACAAGATTGTAGCCGTCTTTGGCAGTGAGAATGAGCCTGTATCAAAGGATACAGCAATAAACGAACTCTCTAGGATCCCTGGTATTCACTCCTTTATGGAGGTAAATGAATATCCTTTTACAGATCTTGATTCACTGTTTGAAAGCATCAAGGATGTGGTGGGACCTGCTATTGAGAACAAAACCTTTGCAGTGAGGATAAAAAGAAAAGGAAACCATGAGTTTAATTCACAGCAGGCAGAAAGAATAGTTGGAGGCAAATTTAAAGCCGCATACAGCAACAGGGGAGTTTGCCTTGATAATCCTGAGGTCCTTATCAAGATTGAGATAGAAAACCAGATCGCTTATCTGTCAGGTGAAAAGCATCTTGGTATAGGAGGCTATCCTGTTGGCTCTCAGGGAGAGGTTTTTTCTCTGATTTCAGGTGGTTTTGACAGTGGTGTCTCAACCTATGACATGCTGCATCGCGGATGCAGGGTTAACTACCTGTTTTTCAACATGGGCGGTACCGCGCATGAAATAGGTGTAAAGCAGGAGAGCTATTTCATCTGGGATCGCTATGCCTCATCTCATCGTGTTAAATTTGTTACAGTTCCTTTTGAGCCAATAGTCGGGCAGATCCTTGAGAGAACTCACCATGGAGTTAGAGGTGTTATCCTAAAGAGAATGATGATGAGAGTAGGCTCCCTTGTAGCAAAGCATTTTGGTGCTGAAGCCCTGGTTACAGGTGAGTCATTAGGACAGGTTTCAAGTCAGACCTTGAGGAATCTGACACATATTGATAATGTCTGCGATGTGCTCTTAATCAGACCTCTTATTACTGCTGACAAGCAGGATATCATTGATAAATCAAGAGATATAGGAACCATAGGCTTTGCTGAATCAATGCCGGAGTACTGCGGTGTGATTTCTGACCATCCAAATGTATGTCCTTCAGCTTCCTTTGTTGAGGAGGAAGAGGCAAAGATGGACAGCGATCTTGTGGAGAAGGCCTTCAACAGCATCAAGGTCGTAGATATCATGGACATCCCTCATGATACCACTAAGCTCAAGACTGAGATTGAGGTGGTAAAAGAGCTGTCCAAAAACGATGTGGTTATTGATGTTAGAGCTCCTGATGATGTCGAAAAGAAGCCAATCACGGGAATTGACAATCAGATAATTCAGATGCCTTTTTATAAAACTGCAACGCAGTTCCACACTCTTGACCAGTTGAAAACCTATGCTCTTTACTGTGATCAGGGGGTGATGAGCACCATGCAGACTAGACAGCTCAAAGAGAAGGGTTACCATAACGTAAAGGTCTGGAGACCAGAGTAAGCCTTCGGTACAATCCTGGTGGCTGTCTTTTAAGCCTTAATAAATAATGCCGCGCTAAACACTCTTAGTGCGGCATTATAGTTTATAAGAAGCCAGGATTTGAATTTTTCTGTAAGCTAAGGATGGCTAGCTGTTTATGCCAATCTCACTCGCAGGATTTACCAAAGAGGCTCTAATCGCCGGGTATATGGATGCAATAAAACTCATCATGATGGTAAAGGTCACAACAAGCAGTACATCACCATAATTGAGAATTGATGGCACAAAATTGATGAAGTAGACATCCTCATTTAGAAGTTCAATTCCAAAGTGCTCTTTAAGATAGACAGTAAAAGATGGAATGATGCTGGCTAATATGCATCCAAATAGCGTACCGAATATACACCCTTTAAGAGAGGAGAGCATTCCCATAAGAGTAAAGGCTTTGATTATAAGAGCGCGACTGGCTCCCATGGTCAGAAGAATGGCAATTTCCCTTTTCTTTTCGCTAACTGCCATAATCAGATTTGAAACGATATTGAAGCTTGCAACGCTTATCACCAGAAACAT
>JBJEWX010000009.1:0-4104 GCA_051885275.1 Succinivibrio sp.
CCTGATGCAGGCAACTTCTGGTCACGTCCTGAGCTTCGTTTCTTTGTAACTTACTTACACGGAAATGAGAATGGCTTAGACTTCTCATCATTCGGCTCTGTTGGTGGTACCTTAGAGTACAATGGTCAGACAATTGCTTCTTATGGTGGTTCAAAGACCAGCAACACTATCTTTGGTGTACAGGCAGAAGCTTGGTGGTAATCTAATCACCAATATTAAAAAGGTTTAACCCCTTTTTTGTACCCCGCTATCGATCCTTAATTGATTGCGGGGTTATTTTTTTTCAATCAAAAATAGTAACCATTTGGAGAAGTGGACAGAAACATATAACCGTCAGTATCTGCTATGTTGTTTACTTGGATGAAGTCCCTACAACTTAGCAAGAGCGCTCAGATCAATATTCATGATCGAATTGCTTGGTATTTCAGTCTGTTTTATAAACATGATCATGTACCATGGCAAGTAGACAATCCTGCCGTCAACCTCGGTATTTGATCCGCATAAAACGTATGCCTTATTAAGCTGCCATTCTTTAATCTCAAGAAGCTTATCAAGGGCTCTGTGACGTTTATAATCTTTTCCAGATTTAACCTCAATTGGGATAATCTGTGAGTCTTTCTCAACGATAAAATCTATTTCGCCGATCTTAAGAGAATCATAATAATGAAGCGCAAAGCCATTTGCCTTAAGCTGCTGAGCTATCATATTTTCCAGAACACCTCCAAGGTTTACCCCCATATCTCCGTTGAATAGGGGAAACTGAATATTGTCCTCGCAACATCCTCCTAGGAGTCCGGTATCTGACAAAAATAGTTTGAATACATTTCTTTTTTCATTAAGCTTTAGTGGATGGGTACACTGAGTAACGTTAAAGCAGGGATTTGCAACGCCAGCATCATATAACCACAAAAAGCTGTTTTCAAAACGTGTCATACGGGCGTATTTATTAAGATCAGTAAGTACAAAGCGTCGGTTTTTTGCCTCAAGTTCAGATGGTATAGCATCAAATATTGCATGGATCCTGTCTTTTCCTGTATATGCATATTTGCTGATATCCTGCCTGTACATATCAAGGATTTGCCTTTGCACATTCAGAACCTTGGCTATGTCTCTGCTTCTTATGTATTCATCAACAACCGCAGGCATACCTCCTACAACCATATATGAATAAAAGATTTTTAGAAAAGTTTCGTGCAGAACCTGATTTACAGGTGTTAACTCTTCAAATGATGCTTTGAGTCTATTTATAATCTTTTGCTCAACCCCCAGCGCAAGCGCATATTCTTCAAGATCCAAAGGATACATGGTTAGATGCTCTTCAAATCCAACAGGAAGGGATGGCACTTCTTTTATCCTTGCACCTAGAAGAGATCCTGATTCAATATAGTCGAATCTGCCATCTTCTACTAAGGCTTTTATTGCAGTTCTTGCTTTTGGACATTCTTGTATTTCATCAAAGAAAATGAGGGTCTCATGAGCAGGAAACTCCTTAGCAAAGAATGCTGTAAGATTTGAAATGATTGAGTCTGCACTAAGAGAATGATCAAAACATTTTTTAAGATCAGGTTCCAGCGCAAAGTTAATTTCAATAAAAGTTCTGTAGTTATCTTTTGCAAAATTTCTGACAAGAGTAGTTTTTCCAACCTGTCTTGCACCAAAGATGCATAGAGCAACTCGTTTTTGTTTTTTCTTCCAGTCTAGAAGTTGATTATATAAGTGCCTATAAAACATGATAATTTTCCAAATTAAGTAACTACTGTAACAAAATTATAGAATAATATATGCTGGTTTGTAACAAATTTTTGTAACGAAATTTATAAAGTTTTTATATGCATTTTGTAACATTTTTTATATCCATCTGTAATCTTTTATTTCTAAAGATTAGTTTAATGTTTTTCTGCAGATATCCTGATATAGGAATTAACCTCTCCCATCTAATAATAGTCGAGGCTCGATCATAAGCAATGAATAGGCAAATATAGCTAAGTTGCGATCAGGAAAGCTACAAAGGCTAAGTTCTATTATTGGAAAAATAAACAAGCATTTTTTATAAAGAGAAATCAGTATGTTGGCAGATGCTCCTCTAGGATATTCCTTTAGGAGCATCAAATTTTTTATATTTCGTTATTCAAAACAGGCAAGTGTCTGAAGCTCCTTATAAAGATTGTAGGTATTTAGCCTTTCTATGTTTTCTTTTTTTATAAGATTTGAAATAGCCTTATTGAATCTGTTTTTTTCATTGTCATCTTTTAGCTTTTTATACGAATTTATAATATTAATACATGCCTTTTTGATTTCAGCAAAATTATTATTGTTGACAAGCATAAGCATGCAAAAGGCTATTATTTCGCAACTTAGGTTTTTAGTCAGATTAAAGATATCCTCTGGAGAATTTATTTCTTCAGTTACAGTATATTGCTTATGATTGACAGGCATATGCTCTTTAGTAGTTGAGTAGTTGTTTGCACCTGTAATCAGAGGATGCTCGGCTATAACTTTTGAATTATGGAAAATTGCTATTCTGTCTTCATAGATATCAGCATCAATATGCTTTCCTGCAAGAGAGAATGGCACGGAATAATAGTTGTCCTTAATTTTTATGTGGTAGTCGGATGGAACCTTTATATTTTCCTGATGTTCAACATAACCTGGCAGAGTAAAAAGAATTTTTCTTGAGCTTGGATACTCATATTTACAGAAAAGATTAAAGCGTGAGTTAGCCTCATTTCCTCTAAACGGTGCAAAATTGATGTACAAGTTGGTAAATCTCATCAGTTGATTTTGAGCCTCCACTATTGGCAGTTTTGGTGGCATTCTGCTTATCACTCTTGTCTGAATAAGATTCACACTGTTCTCAACAGCACTTTTTTCATTTGACTTGCATGGGGTATTTGCGTTAACCATAACAAAGCAGTTCTTCATGAAATAGGCAAAATCATTCTGCAAGATAGCTTCCTGTCCCACCTTATGTTTTATAACTAGGGACTTTGGGTTATCAATAAGCAGCTGTTTAGGTAGACAGTTAAAGTACTCAAAACCTTCACGAATAGCTTCTATAGTGGTTTTAGTAGACTGATCCTTTACAAATGTAGCGTATGTGTAGTAGCTTGTTGCCCACGTAAGTACAAGAACATAATACTTGGTTAATTCTCCGTTCTCATTTAATGCCTGGTAGGTATTTCCACACCAGTCAAGTTCCAGCTCATCTCCATAGGCATGATTTCTGTGAAGATATACATTAGGACCTGTCATCTCGGAAATCTTACTGTTAAGCTCTTTATAAAAAGAGTATAAAGTCAGTGATTTTTTACCTTTCTTTGTAGCCTCTTCCACATAATCTACATATAGATCGGCCTTTCTTAAGTAAGGTTGTTCTGCATATTGCAAGGCAAGTTTAGTAAAGTTAGGTATGTAAATATAAGGCTCAAGGGCTTTGTCTTTTCTGAGTTTAACTACAGGCTTCCTAGATATTATCTGTATGATTGCTTTAGTTCCATAGATAATCTGAGCTATCCTAAGATCGGGCATTGTAAGAATATCTTCTATCCTGAAGATCTTCGCAATCTTAAGCCTCTGACTGTATTTTTGCAGCGTTGATTTAGCAATCTTGTAATTATTCGTAATTGATGTGTAAGAGTGCTTTAATACAAGTTCTGAGCAGATACATCTAAGCAAGGTTGGCGATAATAATTTACCTTGAGACATTTTTGCCTCCTAAGATCTATAGTTATATAAAGGAATTGAAGAGAGTAGCTTTTTAAGTTTAGGTCAGATCTGAAAATACGGAGTTTGAAAAATCTGAATATGCAAAATCAGACGCAAAGAATAAAAAAATATGAAAACAAAGTATGGCAATCCGTACAATCAATATTGTGTTTACCTTATATAAAGTTACAAAGATCACATTAAAAAAATAAGTCACTAACATGGAAAACTATAGGTCATAGATGATTTTTCATGTAGTTATAATGGTCAAATAAAAATTGTCATTCAGCTTGTCTGTACTGAAGATAAGAAAAAAAGCATACCGAAGCAGACCTTCCTTTTCGTATGCGGAGAGGGGATAGCTTCGGTACGGGGGCTTGGGGTGTTTGTGGTGCGGAG
>JBJEWX010000010.1:0-4063 GCA_051885275.1 Succinivibrio sp.
ATTTTGCTACTCATGGTATGCCTATGTCCGATATATACTCTTCAATGAAAACAGTGTACAAAAAGCTAGAAAAATCAAAGAAGACAAATACTGCTTTAGGCGAAAAGTACCAAAGAATGCTTAAAACTTATGAAAATGTATTTAGTTCTAATTCAGCTTTGAACGGTTTCCTTTACCTCACAAATAAAGATGATGTTTTAAAAGACAGTATTAAATTTGGTCAAGATGGTTTTTTAACAATAAAGGAAATTTTAGAGTTTCCTGATGAGTTTCTGTCATCAACGAAATATGTAATTTTATCTGCTTGTAATACAGGTGTTTCCTTCGTTCCTAAAGCTTACAAGATGGGGCTAGATAAATCAGACTCAGAATTCAACACAAAAGAAACAGAACGTGATCTTAGAAGAATAGGCTGGATACCAGGCGTTGATCAGGTTAGCTTTGTAGATTCGTTTATGAGAAGAGGAATTAATAATGTATATGGAACTTTATGGTTCGTGGACGATGAAAGCTCCGCATATATTATGAAAAAATTCATTGGTTATTTAGCAAATGCCAAAGAATATCCTGATGCAGTCAGTGCCTTCAATGCTGCTCAGAGATCATTTGTAAAAGAAGGCAAAACAGGTTCATTCAATGGATTTTCTAGCAAAGAATTCTACACTGTGCCTCATCCATATTATTGGGCTGTAGGAGCAATGTTTGGAAAATAATTGTTTGAATAGCTATATTTTATAGGAGATATTATGATCGAAGTTATCAAGAGAAGAAAGCTTGCATTTCTGATCTTTTCGTTATTAGCTGCTTGTGGCATTGCTGTTGCTAGTTTGGCTTTACAGGGACAGGCAAATAAGGCTGCAACATTAACTGGTATTGAAGGTATTAATACCGAAATGGCTACTGGTGATATGCTTAAGGCTCCAAGCAAAGGCCCTCAGGCTAATATCGATTGGAATAAGGCTAAGGCTTACAAGAACAAGCTAGATGCCAATACCAAGGAGTATACAAAATACGCAGAAAAGGCTAAAGCTGAAATTGATGCTAGCGGTGCAGTTGAGGCTAACACAAGAGATAAAGGTCTTGAGTTAGCAAACAAGTTTAAGGCTATTTCAGATGAATATGCTGCTTTCTTAACAAAGGGTAACTGCATTACTCGTGGTAAGGTCGTAGCTCAGACTGGTGAGGCTCGTATCAAGAATGCTGATGTAACATTCAATGCTATTGATGAAGAAAAGATCAAGGCATATCAGGAAGAGTTAGACAAACTTTCTGCTGCTCGCAAGGATTACCTGGCCGAAGCAAAGAACGATCTGTCTGATGCTGATAAAGCTTCAATCAAGAGCGATATCGTTCCACGTCTTCAGACTATCGTATCAAATGTTGCAGGTATTGCTAAGCAGGTTACCGATATGATCAGTCAGTTAAAGGATGAAGTATTATCTGGTGGTGTTGGTGGTTTAGCATCATGTGCTAGAGATGCATCAGCATCAGATAATCCTGCTCAGGCATTGTTATCACCTCTATCTTCACTGTTAACTGCAGTTGAAGGTTTAGGTACAAATGTTCAGGATGCAATTACTGACATTTCTTCATTATAATCATATGAAATTAATGTTTTGATTATGTATAAGAGAATTCCTAATCAATAGGAGTTCTCTTTTTTTTGAGTGGTACAGATGTGAGAGTTTTTATAATTACTTTTATGTTAATCTTTTTTCCTGCTATTCAAGTGGAAGCAAATCTAAATTTTAATGCTGATTATGAATCGGTTTTTAAGCATTACAAAAGAGTGTCTGATGAAAAAATAGCCTTTCTGGAAAAATCTGAATCAAAGAGAAAACCAATTACAGAAGATGAAAAGCCAGGAAGAGTTATTGGTAAAAAAACAAAGGAAATTCAAGAAGCTATAGATTCTAACTGGGAGTACAGAGCTAAAACATATGAGCTGTATTTTGAGTCACAGACAGTTTTGGCCGAATCGGTTTATTCATTAGCAAAATTTTCTAAAGATATTTCTTCGGATGTTCCGTTATCTAAAGTAAAAAAGGGCGTTTCAGCGTTTCACTATAGTGCTGAACAGATTTGTGACTATATAGCAGCAGTTGAACGAAATGAGCTCACTATATCAGCTGAAGAAAGAAAACTTGTATCTTATTTGATAAAAGATGGGGTTGTAGTTCTGGTTAATGGAAAATGTGAAGCTCCTTATATTCAAGATGTTGTTGGGGTTAGTTCAAGCAAGAAACGCTCTTTAAAAAGTAATCTAACTCATGAAAGATTGCATATATATTGGGATAAAGATCAGTCTTTGAGAAGTGATTATACCGAAAGATGGGAATCTCTAAATAAAGCTCAGCAGGATGACATCAAAAAGAAACTAAAACAATATGATGTTTCTAATACAGATCAGATAATCGAGGAGTGGGCAATATACGATAAAGAAAAGCAATATTCTCTTTGAATCTTTTAATTTACCAGGATAATAAAATCAAAATGAAATACGTTCTAATTTTTATTTTCTCATTTTTTCCTATTATAGCTCACTGTTTTCTGAATGATGTTCCTCGTTGTAGCGATCCTGACGTGGTGGAAACTGTAAAAGAAATAGCATCTGAAGATCAAATTAAGGAACTCAACTTAATTGCAACCCCTCTAACTGCAATAATAGTGGAACAAAAAATCATGGTTTTTGAACAATTGCAAAAAACGTTAGGTGCGGACTCAGAAAGATTGTACAGTGAAGACTCTGAAAATTTGGAGTTATTGAAGAAACTCTTTGATTATTTTAGTGAAAGAAAATATAAGAAAAGCGCAATTAATCAGATTGCATCTGTTGATACATTTTCGCTAAAGATGATTGTAACAAACAAAAGAGAACATGATATTTCAAAATGCAACTGTGGAGCTAGACTCATATGGGCCCCCTTTTCTGATTCTACAAAGATGACAACTGATATAACATATGATGTTCAATATACAGATGATGGGGAAGGTTTTGTTGTTACCGTGTATGGGTTATCTGGATTTGATGTTGGATCCGATGAAGATGATGAAGACGATTAGTTAACTGAATATCAATACAGAATAATAAGATATGTAATTCTGTAATGGTAATGAAAGTAACTTCATCATGGCCCCTGATTTTCAGTGCCCCTTCTATAATAAAAGAAGTTTATTTGATAGAGGTTGAGTCTGTAATAGGGGCAGTATGAAAAACATCCTGTTTACTTGGTTTGAACTCTATAAAAAAATAATATTTCGGCTATAATTAGCACAAATTATAATACCGAGATATTATCGTGCAGAACGTTTTTATTGCCAACACACCTGAGAAAGCCTCAGCTCTTGTAGAAAGGCTATCATCACTGACTTCTAATGATGTCATATCCGTAGATACAGAGTTTGACAGAGTCAGAACCTATTATCCTCGTCTTGATCTAGTACAGATTGCCTTTGCAGGTGACGATTCACATCAGTGTTATCTTGCCGATCCGCATAGTACAGACATAACAGAGATATTAAGAGCTCTGTGTGATACTAAGGCTTTGTGCCTGTTCTTTTCTGCAAGAGAAGATTTTGAGATCATTGCAGAGCTTGCACGACAGGCAAAATTTACAAAACTTCTGCCAGAGAACTGTCTTGATTTACAGTTAATGCAGTCTTTTTTAAATCTTGGGTATTCAAAGGGATTGCAGGGATCACTAAAAGATAATCTTAATGTTGAAGTTGAAAAGGATCAGACCCGATCTGACTGGTCGGTGCGGCCTCTGTCTGCTGATCAGATAAGGTATGCGTGTAATGATGTTCTGTATCTGAATCAGCTTTATCAGTTTTTGGATGCTAAATTCAGCAAAGATGATGTTCGAAGAAATTGGTTTTACACAGAAATGACCAATTTCAAATTCATCTGCACAAAAGAGGTCGATCCTGACGAGGCTTATCTGTACGTCAGTGGAGCAGGAGCATTAAAAGACAGAGAGCTTGTCATTCTAAAGACACTCTGTAAAAACAGGCTGAAGCTTGGGCGGCAGAAAAATGAGGCTTTAAACAGGATCATAACAAG
>JBJEWX010000011.1:0-4060 GCA_051885275.1 Succinivibrio sp.
AGAGCTTAATGAATCTCCTGCCATAAGTTCCTTTTCAAAGGAAACATTAAGACTGCTATCCTCAAAAATCTTTTCAATTATTTCACCTACACTGTAGCCACACCATGAACGGGTCTTTTTATCAAGTCCTAGCAGAACAATTTCAGGCTCAAGTGTAAATTCATAGCAATAGCAGTCATCAAGACCTAACTGATTTGAAACAACTCTTCCAGTCATTCTGTAGGAGGTTATGATACCTTCTAGTTTTCTGCTTCTTAATGGAAGCTGAGCCTCGTTACGCTGAAAAATCTCTACAGTGTATTTTCTCTTTAAGACGTTTTTTAAATCAGAAGAAGAAAACTGACTGCCACTTAATAATGTAAGTTTTAAGGAAAATGGCTCACTGATCCCCTCTTTAATTTCAGCGCCATATGGGAATGCTGAATCCTCAGCTAGAGCTTTGTCAAAAGCACCTGACTTTTCAACGGGGGTAACTCTTATAATCTGTGAAACATATCTGCTTGCTGAATCAATCATATTAACCGTCCTGATAACAGCGAGTAAGCTATCTAAAATTTAAATCTTGAGAACTGATCTGATGGTTTTAGGTTGAATTTCTCCTCATCATTAGGAGGAGCGATCTTCTTTTCAGGTTTATCCTGACTCTCTTCGCTTTCTTCTGCTTCATCAAACTTCAGATCTAGAAAACCTGTAAAACGCCCCTCTGATTTGTTTAAGTGAGGTGGTAATTCATCAGTTAAATACTCTGACCAGTTGTTAGCGCCAAAACCTATTTCCTGACCTATCTTAAAATAATGCTCAATACGCTCTTTTGGTTTTCTAAAACCACCGGCGGTAAGAGAGCACATGTTGATAAGAGAACTAAATCCATTTGCAGCAAGTCCAGAAGGTGCCTTGATTACCATGGCATTTTTATTGACAGGATCAGGATTCAGATTGCCATATGACCAGAAACATACTAAGGCCAAAAGCCCCTCAGGAGTGTCAGGACAAAGATTGCCATAGGTCAGACAGTTTTTGGCATTAAGCTCATTTGGAGCAACAATAAAGGCAAAAGATGAGTTGATTGCATTTGAGGTATTAAAGATAACTTCTTCCTTACTCTTTTTTGGAAGCGCAGATTTAATGTTTTTAATAGCTTCAACTCTGATTTTTTCAATTTTATCCTTAAGTTCCTTTTCAGCCTGAAATACAGGTGATTTCTTAAGATCATCCTCCATATCACTGTCTTTAGTGCTCTCTAAAAGATCCTTAGCCTGCTTGAGCAGATCATTGACACTACAGCCTAACTCTCTTTCTACTACAGCATAAACCTCAGATCGGACCTGTTCATATTCCTTTACTAATTCATCTGGTAGCTGAGATAGTAATTTCTGACATTCACTTTTATTTTTTTCAATTTCTGCCATGATTTTCTTTATCTTAGGATCATCCATGGCATCTCCTGCATCCTCAGGAACCTCAAATTTGCCCAGTTCTACCCACTCAGGAATTTTTAGCTCACGAGGTTTACCGATATCCTCAATATCTCTTGGCTCCTGAGGCTGTTTTTCAATCTCTTCCCTGATTGACAGTACACAGCAGTAAGCCCACCAGGCTAGAACTCTAAGCTGGATGTTGTAGGAGAGAAACTCACAGGCATCCTTGTACTGCTCTTTAGAGGTGAGAAAATCTATATACTCAATACTGCTGTCATGCTCTGAGACAAATTTCTGATAATCAAAAGGGATCTTGTAGTTAGCATTGCTTGCAACTTCAGAAACTTTCTTGTACTGCAAGAGAACGTAGTGCTTGTTTAACCAGTCTAGTTTATCTGACATCTGACAACTCCATTTATCCACCTGTTATTCATCAGTTAAATTTGAATACAGGTGGGGTTAAAGATCATTTTTTGTAAGCTAAAAAGCAGTAATTGAAGGCCAGTTTTCTGAGTCAGGCCATTCATCAGGTCTTAAGAGCTCTTTATTGAATGCAACTTTTATAAACAGCACGCTCTTGTCTCCCATGCGGTTTTTTACAACCACTGGCACATATGAGCAGTGCTCTTTGGCAGAATATATAGCCGAATCATCAAGATACATTCTAAGTGAAGCATAGTTTCCTGGGATCTTGTAGGTGACATCAGGAAGTTTTGCATCTGAATAGCGATACAGATTTATCACAAGATTTGCATCCCCAACATCAGATTCAAAAACAATTCTAGGAGTAGTCTTATCCTCAAGCTCAACGACAGTACTAAAGCGGTCTGATTTCCTGTTATCAGTTGTTACGCTGGCGTATCTGAAGAAGAAAGCCGCATTAGGCAGTTTTATACCGCTGTTTGCAATTAATTCTTCCTGAGTTTTAAGATCAGGAATACTCAGTTTGACTACGGTACGATTCTTTCTGTCACCAATATCTGACAGGATCCTGCTTACAGAGCCTGCCCATGTGCGAATATCCTGACGACCGGCCATTGCATTGTTTAAAAGCGGTTCCTGAAGATTATCAACGCCCTCGTCCTCTGCTTGCTCAATCTTTTCTGGCACAGCCTCATTTTTAGTCTTTTCTTTTACAAGGCCGTAGGATTTGAGCTCGCGGTTGAGTACCGGCATGTCATCAAATGCCAGAGTCATTGAGTCATAAGAGGCATCCTTTAGCACTGGGAAGAAATAAAGTCTTGTCTGGAATGACTCTAAGCCAGCTGCAGTCTGATATGTGGCCTCTGATTTTAAAAGCGAGGTTCCAAGATTTACAAAAGAGGTCCACCATGGAATGTTGCCACTTGATTCAGACAGGTTGCGCACCAGGGTATAGTCATTTCTTACAGACTTCTTGTCCATAGCGCTGATATAGCGGTTTGCCTTTAACGCATCTTCAGGAAGCAGAGCCCAGGCGTTTAAAACATTTGTGCAGGCCTGATTGAAGTTTAATGACAGAGTCTTTCGACGGTCATCAATTATTTTTAATGCATGCTTCTTGGTATTTTGAGTCTTTGAATGAACTGACCTGTCATTGATAGATGAGAGAAGATCATATGAGAAATTATAGATATCCAGAAGCTGGGTATTTATCATATATGATCTGCTGTTTAGTGCAAAGGTATGGAAGGACTGGTAGTCGCTCTCATATGGTTTTAAGGTATCGGCAAAAGTGGCCCAGTAGTTGACATACCTGTCAGCATAATCAGCAACCAGCTCGCTTACAGCCATTGCTCTTTTATTCTTTGAAAGGTAATTTGCAAAAGCAGCATTTGCCTGACTTAAAGCAGACTTTTCCTTGCCATCCTCTATCTTTACATTTCTGAACTCGTCAAGTACCGCTACAGGGTTGATATAGTCCCTAACGGCACTAGGAGAGAACTCTTCATCAATTTCAAAATAGCCAAGAGCCTCTCTTGCAACATCCGCAGATAGGATCCTCTCGTACTCTCTGTCAGCATTCTCGCTTACAAGATCTCCAAGTCTTGCAAGATTTGAGGCTTTTGACTTTCCATCCGGATATAAGGATAGAAGCTGCTTTGCAAGAATAACCTTAGAGCTGTACTCAGCAAATACCATATAGTCAGATATTGCATCAGTCAGCTTTGCAACATTTGGCATCTGACTGATCTGTTTTTTGAAATTTTCAAGGGCACTGTTTCTGTTCTTGAAAATTGTATTTAGTGCATTGAATCTTTCAACAAAATCAGAGGTGTTTTCAATTTTGCCTTTAATATCAGTAGTGTCTGCTATTCTTAAAAGATCATTTACCAGCTGATAGTTGAGTTTTTTTCCAGTCTTGTCATTTGAGACTGTATCAAACACTCTGGTCATGTTAACTGTTTCCATCAGCTCAAAAATGTGTTCTCTGTCTTTTTCAAGCGCAGCAACAGAGGTGTTTTTAGAGGTATAGATATCTGATGGCAAAACCACACTGTCGGCCACATCAGATCTGGTAGAATCCCTCATGGAAACATAATTGTCAAAATAGTCAAAATCATCAAGCATCATCTGTTTGTAGGCTTTGTGTGCCATGTTGACTAATACCTGTCTTTGCAGGGTAATGCTGTCGTTTTGAGAATCTTTTGAGTCTGCTATAG
>JBJEWX010000012.1:0-4043 GCA_051885275.1 Succinivibrio sp.
AGACCTTTATCAGAACCCTAGATACTGCAATTGAGGACTGGGAGAGAATTGATGCTGTCAAAGTAGGTCTGATCTCCGACAACACATTATTATCCGTATTTTTAGACTACCTAAGTGGTCCCCTAAAAGAAGTACCGGTTGTCTGGGATCCGGTTTTATGCGGAACAGCAGGTGATCTTAACAGCGTTGATCTTAAGGCAAGACTAGATGAGATCCTGCCAAAAGTCACCATCTTTACACCAAATCTTCCAGAGGCTCTGACCCTTGCCACCTGGACAGAGGAGAATTTAAAAGAGAGGGGAACGTTTGAGCTTGGCAGATACTTTTTAAAAAAAGGAGCTAAGGCAGTAATCATCAAGGGTGGCCATAACGTGCTCTCAACTGATGCTTTGGATGTTTTTGTAAGCCATGAATTTGAGTTTGCCATGAGCTTTAAAAAGCTTGCAGGAGAGGGAGCTCATGGCGGAGGCTGCGCCTTATCCTCAGCCTTAGCTGCGCTTTTGGCTAACCGCTTTGCGCTTCATGATGCGGCTGTTTTAGCAAAAGGCTATGTCTATTCAGGAATAAAGAATCCCGCCTTTTATACAGACTCCCACAGACCTCCTGTTGGCCACAACGGAACTGTAAAGGATTTTGAATATCTTCCATCTGTAACACAGGCAGGTTTCCCTTTGAAAAGTGAAGCCTTTGCTCCATGTCCTTTAAAACTTGGACTCTATCCTGTGGTGGATTCTGTCAATTGGATAGACAGGCTGACAAAACTTGGGGTTAAAACCATTCAGCTTAGGATCAAGGATAAAAACGATCCTAAACTTTTTGAGAAGATAAAAGAGGCTGTTGCAATCTGCAATGAGCGCAGGGTACGTCTTTTTATTGATGATCACTATGAGCTTGCAATCAAGGCGCATGCCTATGGAGTTCATCTTGGAATGGAAGATTTAAAAGAGGCTGATATTGAGGCTATAAGAAAAGCTGGTCTAAGGCTAGGTGTCTCCACTCATGGCGCCTACGAAATGATTAAGGCCTGTCAGTTGAAACCTTCCTACATTGCCTTAGGCCATATTTTTCCAACTAATTCAAAGAAGATGCCTTCAAAACCTCAGGGATGTATGAAACTTGCCCTAATGCAGCAGATAATAGGCACAAGATTCCCAACAGTTGCAATAGGAGGCATCAAGCTTGATAACGTATCTGAGGTTCTGGCCGCAGGGGTAGGCTCAGTTGCGCTGATTACAGGAATTACCCTTGCAGAAGATGTTGAGGGAACGGTAAAAAAATGGCTTGATCTTTGTTCAAGCGGAGGAGAGCTTTAAATATGATAATACATTTAAATCAGGAAAAGGACATAGAACTGAAAGAAGGCACAACTCTAAAGGAGTTTCTTGACAGTCAGAGCCTGTCAAGAGACGGAGTGGCAGTTGCTGTTGACGAGTCAGTAATCAAAAAGACTGAATTTGACACCTTTGTATTAAAAGATGGCATGGCTTTAGATGTTTTTAATATGGTTTCAGGTGGTTAAATGACAGAAAAACTTATACTTGCAGGTTTGGAGTTTACAAGCCGACTGATTATCGGTACTGGAAAATATTCCTCAGGACAGATGCTCATGCAGTCTGCAAAGGCATCTGGGGCTCAGATTGCAACTATGGCTGTAAAAAGAGTGGATATTAAGAATCATACCGATGAGATTGTAGCTCCGCTAAAGGAGCTTGGTATCACGCTTATGCCTAATACCTCCGGAGCTAAGAGTGCAAAAGAAGCCATATTTGCGGCAAATCTTGCCCGTGAGGCTTTAGGTACTAACTGGGTTAAAGTTGAAATCCATCCGGATGTTCGCTATCTGCTGCCAGATCCTGTTGAGACCTTTTTAGCCTGTGAGGCGCTTGTTAAAGACGGCTTTAAGGTATTCCCATATATTCAGGCTGATCCTGTTCTTGCAAGAAGGCTTGAGGATATAGGGGTAAGTGCTGTGATGCCTTTAGGTGCTCCAATAGGCTCGGCAAAGGGTCTTGAAACCAGGGCAATGCTTCAGATCATAATTGATCAGTCCCATGTTCCTGTAATTGTAGATGCCGGTATTGGCGCCCCTTCAGATGCGGCTTTGGCCTTTGAGCTTGGCGCAGATGCTGTCATGGTTAATACTGCAATTGCAGCTGCAGGCGATCCTGTTGCCATGTCTCATGCCTTTAAGCTTGCGCAGGAAGCCGGCCGTACTGCCTATGAGGCAGGTCTTGCAGCAAAGGCTCAGTCAGCCGTTGCAACCTCTCCAATGGAGGCTTTTTTAAAGGAGGCAATGAAATAATGAGCTTTTTTGATGAGATATCTAAAGTTGATGTAGACAGGTTTGCAAAGCTTGTAGACTCAAGGACAGATGCGGATATCCAAAGAGCTATCACAAAGAATTCCCCAAGAACTGTTGAGGATTTTGCAGCCTTAATCAGCGAAAGAGCGCGCACCCATTACCTTGATGTGATGGTTCAGCAGGCAATGCAGCTTACAAGAAAGCGCTTTGGCAGATGTGTAAACATGTATCTGCCTTTGTACCTTACTAATCTTTGTAACAACAGGTGTGCCTACTGCGGTTTTTCCTCTGCAAACAAGTTTAAAAGAGTGGTTCTGAGCCTGCCAGAAATTGAAGAAGAGCTTGTGGCAATGAATAAGATGGGCTACAGCAATATACTTTTAGTTTCAGGTGAAAACTCCCATAGGGCAGGTATTGATTATTTTTCACAGGTTCTGCCTGTGGCTAAAAAGTATGCAGAATATCTGCAGATGGAAGTTCAGCCGCTTGAAACAGACGAGTATGCGCATTTAAAGAGCTTAGGCCTTGATGCGGTATCTGTTTATCAGGAAACCTATCATCCTGATTTTTACAGAAAGGTACATCTTGCAGGCAGAAAAGCAGACATGCGCTTTAGAATGGAAACTCCAGACAGACTGGGCAGGGCAGGAATTGACAAGGTTGGCATGGGAGCTCTGCTTGGACTTTATGACTGGAGAGTTGATCTGTGTGCACTTGCAATGCATGTGCTGTATATGCGCGAGCATTACTGGAAGACCTCTTTATCGATCTCCTTTCCGCGCTTAAGACCTGCAACAGGCGGATATGAGCCTCATTCTCCGGTTTCTGATGCAAAACTGCTGCAGATTATATGTGCCTGGAGAATTTTTGACAATGAGTTAGATCTTACTATTTCAACCCGCGAGTCTGCAGCGTTTCGTGATCTGGTCTTACCTGTTGGCATTACTGCACTTTCTGCAGGATCTTCAACAGAGCCTGGCGGATATGCTCATAAGGGGCAGAATCTTGAGCAGTGGACAGTTAATGATGACAGAACCGTAGAGGAAGTGGTAGCTGCAATGAAAAAAAACGGTTTTGATGCTGTATTTCATAATGCCTCTGCCACCTACTTTAGAGCCTTATAACCTCATTTGTCATAAAAGCCAAGCTATATATCCCGTCCTTTTGGGCGGGATGTAAGTGGCAGTTTTAATAGCAGGCATATAATTCAGAGCCATCTGATATCATCTTTTTGACTTCCTTTTTTCCCTTGAAAAACTTAATTTCTTCTAAAAAAATCTCATATAATAAGCTTACTTTTAGGGAGAACGAATATGGCAAAGGTACAGAAAAAAGGATTAGTCAGAATTATAAATGCTTATAAGTACAGCATGAAAGGGTTTAAGGCTGGCATTGAAAATGAGGCTGCCATAAGGCAGGAGCTTGTTATAGCCTCAGTTCTTACTGTTGCAGCAGTGATTTTAAGATATGCTACAGATCTTGGTTTTTCAACTCTAGAGCTGATTGCATTAGTTGCAATGCCCTGGCTTACAGTGGTCGCCGAGCTTTTAAATTCAGGTATTGAGGCTGTGGTGGATAGAATCGGCACAGAATTTCATGAGCTCTCAGGCCGCGCTAAGGATTTAGGCTCAGCTGCGGTATTTGTGATGCTGATTTTAACTCTGTTTACATGGGCAGTACTTTTAATTGAGCACCTCCTTTAATTCCCCTCAAGACTATATGGCAAGAGCAATAGAACTTG
>JBJEWX010000013.1:0-4041 GCA_051885275.1 Succinivibrio sp.
AGGATGAAATTGCTGCAATGGAAGTAACTGGTGAGGCTGGTGCCGGCCTTGTAAAGGTTACTTTAACCGGCGGTCATGAGGTTCGCAGAGTAGAAATTGATGATTCAGTTTTTCAGGATGATAAGGAAATTGCTGAAGATCTGATTGCTGCCGCCTACAATGATGCACATCGCCGTGTGGAAGAGCAGTCAAAGGAAAAACTGTCTGCTGTAACAGGTGGAATGCAGCTGCCACCAGGTCTTAAGCTGCCATTCTAATCATGTCTTCTAGTTCTCTGCTTGATAAACTGATTGAGTCACTGCAGGTTATGCCGGGAATCGGACCTGTCAGTGCAACTCGTATTGCCTATTACCTTTTGGACAGAAAGCGTTCACAGGGAATTGATATGGCAAAGGTTATAGAGCAGAGTCTATCCTCAATCTCATTATGTCCACATTGCCAGAACTATTCAGATACTGCAGGTGAACTATGTTCTATATGCAAAAGTCCAAGGAGAGTTCAGTCAGGCATTATCTGCGTAGTGGAAAGCGCAACGGATGTAGAGGCTATAGAATCAAGCTCATCATTTAACGGAACCTACTTTGTGCTGCATGGTCATTTCAGTCCCTTAGACGGCATAGGCCCAAAAGAGCTTGGAGTGGAACTGCTTGAGAAAAGACTGGCAAATGAATCTGTAAAAGAAGTGGTTCTAGCCTTAAGTCAGACCGTTGAAGGGGATGTGACAGCATCATATATAGCAAACATTGCAAAAAAGAATAATGTTTCCGTGTCAAAGATTGCAACAGGTGTCCCATTAGGCGGTGATCTTGGATCTGTTGATGGCAATACCATTGCAATGTCTCTAAATTTCAGAAGAAATCTCTAGTCTTTTAGTTATTTCCAAAACTCCTTTTTGGCATAATCTGAATATTCAGAATATGCCAAAACAGCATACTAATAATAATTAATGAGATAAACAGCATAAAAATGACGTTTGTTCATTGCGAATTGTAACGTTTTGGTTAATCATATATAACAGAAATATAACAATTTTTTTTCCTGACAGGAAAATATGATGAAAAAAAGTTTTTTAGCAATGGCTCTTATTTCAGCTGTCTGTCTGTCCTCGCAGACTGTGGCTGCTACTGTATATGACAGGGATGGAACCACTCTGAGTATTGGAGGCAGGGTTCAGTCTGTTGTATTCAATGGTCATTATAACTATGCCGGCGAACATGATTCATCCCTGGTAAATTCCTCTAGATTATCTGTATCTGGCAAAACAGAGATCTTAGACTGGGTTTCAGCCTATGCTTTCTCTGAGTGGGATATGCCTGATGGTCAGAAGAATAAGGTTGGTGATCACATAAAATCTAGAGAACAGTACGTTGGTGTGGATTTTGGAGATTTTGGTAAGATCCAGGGGGGAAAGACCTTTGATGTTACTAGAAGTGTCATGTCAACCACCGATGTCTGGGAAGATATTGGTATTCAAAATGACGTAGGTCTGAACGGAGACAGAAGAACCGGTGTTATACGTTACGATCTGAATACTGACAGTGGCATATTTGCAAGCGCTAACTATCAGACTGCATCTGACAGTACAAAGGTGTTTGGCGTTAACCGTGATGTAGAAAACGGTATGGGACTTGCTGCAGGGTACACTTTATCAGATATTGTTTTTGGTCCGTTGTCTTTTAAATTCGCTTACAGCCAGCTTGATGGGCAGGATGACAAAACAGCTGTAACTCCTTTTAAATTTGATAAGGCAAAACATAAAACTGCAGCAATTTCATGGGGTCTGCCAAACTCTGGATTATATCTTGCAACACTGTACTTTAAGGAAAAGACAGACTTTATCGTTAATAATCCTAACGAAGTAGACTATGGAGATTCTAAAGGCTATGAAATTGTAGCTGGATATACCTTTGACAATGGTTTAGGCATATTTGCTGGCTACAATCTGTTTCAGGAAGAATTGCACAAAGGAACAGGCCTAAAGCAGACCTTCTCCTTCAGACGTATACCTTTGCAGGTAAAGTATGGCTTTAACAGCAATTTCAAGGTATGGACTGAAGCGGAATTTGATGCAAATTCAGATACAGGCGAGCACAAGCTAAACCGTGGAACTCAGTTGTCTGCAGGTGCACGATATACATTCTAACCTCTCTAAATAATCTCGTTAAATCTCATTGCCCGGCATTAGCCGGGTTTCTTTTTTTGCCATTAGGATTTTTAGGTTGAATTATAAAAATAATTGCTATAAACTAACACAAGTTAGCAATAGCTAACATAGACGGTTATTTATAAGGAAAAAAAGTGAAAAAGTCATTATTAGCTTTATGTGTACTAGCAGCAACAGCCGCAAACGCTGCAACAGTTTATGATAAGGATGGTACATCTCTAGTTATTGGCGGTAGAATTCAGTCAGTTGCTTACAATGGAAATGCTGATGCTGCAGAAATTGCAGAGAACGACTCAGGTTTAGTAAATTCAGCTCGTTTCTCTCTTGAAGGCACTGCAAAGATCACCGATGCCATTTCTGCTTTGGGTTATACTGAATGGGATATGGCAGATGGTAACAAAGCTGCAAACGGTGATTCTATCAGCACCAGAGAGCAGTTTGTTGGTGCTGATTTTGGTGATTTTGGTCAGATCTTATTAGGAAAAACCTATGATGCTGCCAATGAAGTTCTTGCTGCAACAGATATCTTTGAGGATTTTGGCGCTCGTCTTCAGGGAGACATCAACAACGACAGAAGAACCGGCATGATTAGGTATGTTTATGATGTCAATGGAGTTTTTGCTTCATTATCATACCAGACAGCTTCAGATGAAACACCTGTTCAGGACGAGGATGTAAACGTAGAAGGTGGTTTTGCCGCTTCTTTAGGTTATACCTTTGATAATGTTGGATTTGGTCCTCTGTCATTTAAGGCTGGCTATTCCTACGTAAAAGGGCAGGATGACTTTAATACTCCTGTTATTTGGGATAATGATCCGGATAATCTTGAATCAGGAATTGATCTTGGCTATAAGTCCTTTGATTCATACAGATCTACCTCTTTATCAGCTTCTTGGGGGTCAACTGATGCAGGTTTATACTTTGGTGCACTGCTAAATTCAAGGCTGAGCAAAACCAGATACTTCACCGATTTTACAGATAAATCCTATTTTAAGAATAAGGTAAAAGGTTTTGAACTTGTAGCTGGATATACCTTTGACAATGGACTTGGGGTATTCACAGGCTACAATCTTTCTGATTCAAAAGAAAAGCTTGATGTAGTTGGATATAAGCTGACATATGTTTACAGAAGAGTACCCGTATTTATAAATTACTCTTTCAATGAGAACTTTAATGTCTGGGGTGAAGCTGAATTTGATGCAGACTCAAGCAGTCCAAAAGATAGCGAGTTGGAGACTGGTACAATGCTGTCAGTCGGCGCCCGTTATACATTCTAGTATATAAATAATATTGAGAGTGGACTAATCATCATGAACGCTCTCAATATATCTTATAGATCAGCTATTCTCTCCGAGCTCTTTTAATGCTCTGATCATTGAAACTATCGAACCTAAAGCCCCTATTTCAATAAGAAAGATGTGGTTGTATGTTACACAATGCAGAATAGCTGATCTCTATTTTGTCAAATTATCTCTTGCCTCATCTAAAAGCACCCACAAAAATGCTCCTATTGGAATAATTCTGATACATAAGAAAGCCTAAGAAGAGAAGATTGATTCTGGAGTAAATCCTTTGTGTCAGGTATATTCGCAATAGCCAGATAGGTTTAGCCTTCATAAAGGCTCATTATAGTGATTCAAGCATTGATCATAATAAGAGGATAGATAAGAAAGAGGTGATCAATCATTGGATTGAGTGAGACTGCAGAAGAGCAGCTTTACTAATAGAGGAGATCATTATTATATTCAATTGTCATATACAAAGACAAAGCGCGTAATTAGTAACAGCCTCAACAGGGCAGAATTCATTTAAATCAGAGCAGTTAATAAAAAAGGTAAATTTATCTGTGTCTGATTGATTTTTTAATAGAGATCCTG
>JBJEWX010000014.1:0-4039 GCA_051885275.1 Succinivibrio sp.
AATTTAATGATAAAGAAGTAAATGATTGTATAAAATTTTCAATAAAAGCTTTAAGTTCGCCCTTTGGAAGAGCACCAATCTGGCGATTAACAATTTCTCCATTATTAAACAGGATCAGATTTGGAATACTCATTACTCCGAATTTGGAAGCATATGCAGAGTTTTCGTCAATATCAACTTTAACGAACTTTACATTATCCATTTCGTCAGCAAGCTCTTCAATAAATGGTCCTATCGATCTGCAAGGACCGCACCATTTGGCCCAAAAATCAACAAGGACAGGTTTATCAGAGTTTAGAACTTCAGTTTCAAACTGATCATCGGTGATATGTATAACTTTATCGCTCATAAGTCCTCCTTAGTGAATGATTACATACTAGCACGCATGCTAGATTTTATAAATTCACAATGAGATTTAATTTCAATATTTTTTCAAAGAAAACTATTATTGCTTATTTGGCATTAGCTTTCTAATCAGGATATTCAATAACAGACCATATATAGGCAAAAAAAGAATAATATTAGTCAGTATCTTTACCACATAGTCTACAGAAGCGATTTCAAACCAGTTTTGAGCCATAAAAGGGTCTGATGTGCCAATAAACGCAATCGCAAAAAAGGTATAGGTGTCAAGCAGGTTTCCAAAAACGGATGAGGCTGTAGGAGCTGGCCACCATGTTTTTAATTCTCTAAGCCTTTGGAAAATCAGAATGTCAGCCAGCTGTCCAACAAGGTAGGCACTAAGTGATGCAAAGGTAATTCTAAATACGAACATGGAAAAGGTAGTAAGATTGGATATTCCCTGAAAATAGCCATGCTCAAAAACAGTACCTACGATATATGAGAGCACAAGTCCTGGAAAGGTAGCTAAAAATACGATTTTTCTAGCTTTGTTTTGTCCATAGATACGTACTGTAAGATCGGTTGACAGAAAAATAAATGGATAGGTAAACGTACCTAGTGTGGTATGTATTCCAAATATAGTTAAAGGTATCTGAACTGCGTAATTACTCAGTACCAGAATAAAGATATGTGCAAACCAAAGCTTTTTTAAAGGGAAAGAAAAATTATTCATAATATTTTCGTTTCAGTAGTAATTAAAGATAAAGATAGCCTGAGGAACGTCTCCTTGATAACTTTATGACAAGCAATGGCATTACAGGATCTAATGCAAGTCTTAATAAAAGGAAAACAGGCATATCCGCCAGAGCGTATCATATTTTATGATGATATGCTAATCAAGAGCAGGACATTCAAAAACTGTTACAATAAGATGCCATACAGTTAGGATCAGATATATGACAGAAAAATTTCCATTAGTACTAGTAGATGGTTCTTCTTTTCTCTATAGAGCCTTTTATGCATCCAAACAGAATTTTACAAATTCTAAAGGTATTCCTACTGGAGTATCTTTGATTATCACCAATATGCTCAATTCCCTGCTTAAGAAATTTGATGGATCACATTTTATAGTAGTATTTGATGCTAAGGGAAAATCATTCAGGCATCAGATGTATGAGGAATACAAGGCAAACAGAGCAAAGATGCCCGATGAACTGGTGGTGCAGGTTCCGTATGTTCATTCGATTGTAGAGGCGATGGGCTTTCCTTTAGTTTCAATAGAAGGTGTTGAGGCAGATGATGTTTTAGGAACGTATGCAAAGCTTGCCACTGCAAGGGGACTTAAAACTGTTATCTGTACTGGGGATAAGGATTTATCCCAGCTGGTAGACGAAAATGTCATACTTTATGACTCAATGAAGGATACTTTCCTTGATACAGCAGGGGTCATCGATAAATTTGGAGTTCCTCCAAAGCTTATTATTGATTTATTAGCTTTAAAAGGTGACTCCTCAGATAACATTCCGGGAATGACCGGTGTTGGAGACAAAACCGCAACCTTGCTTCTAAATGAGATAGGCGGAATAAAAGATATATACAGTAATCTTGATAAAATTGATTCTCTATCTTTTAGAGGAGCAAAAACTTTTGCACAAAAGTTCAAAGAAGCATTTGATACTGTACAGCTATCCTATGAACTGGCTACAATCAAAACAGATGTAACTCTTAATCTGTCAATTGATGATTTGACTCCTCCTAAGCCTCAAAAATCAAAACTGATTTCAATCTATAAAGAGCTCGAATTTAAAAAATACCTAGAACAGGCAGAAAGGTTACCAGACAGTTATCAGTCTTCAAGTGAAGCTAATCTAGCCAGAGAGGTTGCTGCACAAAATAATGTTCAGACAAGTCTGCCTTTTGAAGATGACAGAATAGAAGACTGTAAAACACTTGGAAGCAATTTTCATATTGTTACTACTTTACAGCAATTAGATAGTCTTTGTGAAAAGATCCTGTCAGGAAAGAAGGTTGTTGCAGTTGATACTGAGACAACCTCATTAAATCCTGCTGAATGTCAGATAGTTGGCATGTCACTATCGGTTCAGGAGAAGGAAGGTTATTACATCCCTATAAATCATACATATCTTGGGGTTCCTTCATTATTATCAATAGATGTGATTAGAGAAAAACTTGTGCCTGTACTCAACAGTCGAGGGATCAAGATAATAGGACATAATCTGAAGTTTGATCTTTTAGTGCTCCATTATAAAGGGATAGAGCTTACCAACAGTCATGCTGACACTATGCTTATGGCTCATCTTTTAGACTCCGCTGAGCCTGTTAATATGGATGATTTAGCTAAAAAGCATCTGGGCTACAAGACCATAACATATAAAGAACTAACAGGGGATAGCAAAAAAACTCAGTTAAGCGATCTTCCTGTTGAAAAAGTTGGTGAATATGCTGCAGAGGATGCTGAAGTTACCTACAGGTTATATGATTACTACTCATCAAAGATGTCTGAAGATGACTTAAAGCTTTTTTATGATGTTGAAATGCCTTTTATGAAGGTTCTCTATCAGATGGAGCTGACAGGAGTTTATGTAGACAGAAAAGAACTTGAAAAGCAGAATACTGCTTTGAAACTTGAGCTTGTATCAATACAGAAAGATATATATGTTGCCTGCGGTCAGGAGTTCAACATATCCTCGCCTAAGCAGTTAGGAAAAGTTCTTTTTGAAGATCTGAAAATTCCATACCCAAAAAAAGTAAAGGATGGAAAGTATTCAACAGCAGAAGACATACTCGAGCAGATAGCATATCAGTATGATGTAGCAAATCTAGTGTTAAGGTACAGAGAATTATCTAAACTTATAACAACGTATACAGAGAAGCTGCAAACTATGATAAGGCCTTCCACAGAAAGGATTTATTCTTCTTTTAACCAGGCAGGAACAATAACAGGCAGACTGTCATCTTCAGATCCGAACCTGCAGAATATACCCGCAAGAACCAATGAGGGAAAACTAATAAGAAGAGCATTTGTTGCTCCACAAGGCTACACCATAGTTGCAGCTGATTATTCACAGATTGAGTTAAGACTGATAGCCCATATCAGTAAAGATCCTAATCTGATAAAAGCCTTTAGGGAAGGACTTGATATTCATAAATCGACCGCTGCTGAGGTCCTCTCAAAGCCAATAAATGAGGTTACTGCTCAGGAGAGGTCCCATGCAAAAGCAACTAATTTTGGTCTGATGTACGGAATGGGAGCTTTTGGACTTCAAAGGCAGACACATATGAGCATGTCTGAAGCAAAAGTGTATATAGAGAGATATTTTAACCGATATCCAAAGGTAAAGTCCTATATGGAAGGAACGAAGAAGTTTGCTCATGAACATGGCTACGTTACTACCATAACAGGAAGAAGAGTAGCTGTAGCAAATATCAATAGTACAAATACGATGTTGGCAAAAGCATCTGAGCGCGCTGCAATTAATGCTCCTATGCAGGGAGGAGCTGCAGATATTATCAAGCTGGCAATGATCTCGTTGGACAAGTGGATACAAACTCTTCCTTTAAATACTGTTCGAATGACTGTTCAGGTTCATGATGAGCTTCTTTTTGAAGTTAGAAATGATTATCTTGAGGAGGCGGTCAAAAAGATTAGGGAGCTCATGGAGAGTGCTTACAAACT
>JBJEWX010000015.1:0-3969 GCA_051885275.1 Succinivibrio sp.
CTCAAACGCTATAAAGCTTTCTATAAGCTGAACAAAGCTTCTCAATAAGAGATTTAGCCCTAAATAAAGCCAAATATGAACAGTTAGAATTAGCTTTTAGGATAAAAAGGCTGATAAAGAATGTTGTTTTTAGGAACATTCTGCTAAATTATATTGATTCAGATCAAAAATTTTTTAAAACCTATCTTTATTTGTGTACAATTACTAAGAGATACAGATTTATCTGCATAATTATTGTGACAAGGACTGCATAATGATCAAGGTGCTTTTCATCTGCCATGGAAATATCTGCAGATCACCTATGGCTGAATATGTGTTGAAGGATTTAGTAAAAAAAGTCGAGCTTGAGAGGGAGTTTCTAATCTGCTCTGCTGCCACCTCACAAGAGGAGATCGGTAATACTGTCTACCCTCCTGTAAAAGCCTTGCTTAAAAAGCATCATATTGACTGCTCTGACAAAAGAGCCCGTCAGGTTTCTCTGCACGATTTAGAAGAGTTTGACTATATCATTGCAATGGAGCAGTACAATTTAAATAATCTGCAGAAACTCTTTTCAAAAAAACTCGATAACTCAAAAATCTATCTGCTCAAAGACTTTACTGATACCCCGGGAGATATTGATGATCCGTGGTATACAAGAGATTTTGACCTGGCCTATAAGGAAATTCAAAACGGCTGCCGGGGCCTTTTAAAGAGTCTTTATGAGGATGCTATCATAAGACTTGATGAGCAGAAGCTTCAAATATTAGAGAACTGATACCTCCTGCTAAAAGGAGGTACCCAATTCTTTCCTACTCTACTGTAAAACCAAGAGCTCTTAAGGTGGATGCAACCTCACCTTTAGCATTTCTTATCTTAACTGAACTAAGCTCTCTTCGCTCTTTGTAGTTCTGTCTCATTAAATCAAAACTCTTTGCGCCATTAAAGCTGTTCTTAAAGGTATGACTGTCTCTTCTGACATCATAAACACTAAAGACAAGCCTTGTTATTAGATTTAAATCAGGCTTATCCACCTCTCCAAGATCTATAGCACCAATCTCAGGCTCAGGCATTGTATAAGACAAAGCCTCCTTGAGATTTAACTTTTCGGCCATTTCTTCAGCCAGCATCAGGGTCGCTCTTCTTTTTGACTCAAAAGAATAGCCGGCTATGTGCGGGGTTGCCCCCTCAAGTAAGCCTAACATTTCTTTAACCATAATCTCAGGCTCTCCCTCAAACACATCAAGCCATACTTTAAGATCGTCTCTCTCTTTTAAAACCTCATATAGAGCCTGATTGTCAACAACCCCGCCTCTTGAGGCATTGATAAGGACTGCTCCCTTTTTTAAAGACAGAAGTTTTTGCCTGTCTATCATATGATAGGTGTTGTTGTCACTCTCCTTTAGTAGAGGTACATGAAGGGTTACTATGTCACAGCCTAGTGCATCTTTAAGATCGGCACTACAGCTAAGATCACCTGCCTTTAATCTTGGTGGATCACATTTGACAACCCTAAGTTTCATTGCTTTTGCCTTTTCCTCCACATAGGAGCCCACATGCCCAAGCCCGATAACACCTATTGTTTTGCCCTCATAATTTAAGCTATAACGCTGAGCGAGCACTAAAAGTACAGATAAGACATAATCTGCAACACTCTGAGCATTTGCCCCTGGTGCACTTGCGGCTATAATGCCTCTCTTCTCAAGAAGATTAAAATCAATATGATCAGTGCCTGCGGTGGCCGTTCCTACAAACTTAAGTCTGTCTGCCTTATCTAAAAGTTTCTGGTCAACTTTTGTCACAGAGCGGATTATCAGAGCATCCGTATCTTTAAGATCTTCACCTGTTATTTCCCGTCCGCTCTTGGTGTAAACCTCTCCAAACCTGGAAAAAACCTCAACTGCATTTGGAAGTGCCCTGTCACATAAGATCTTCATATTAAACCTTCTTAATGATCCTAAAGAAAATCATCGCTTTTATGCATATTTAATCTAAGCTGTCTTTAAACAGTTTTTTCTTTTTTATATGGCAAAACTGTCTGTGGAGTCAGAGGGTTTTACCTTGGTTTTTTATGGGAATTATAAAAAAAAAGCTGATATTAACCCAATCAATGCTAAAATTAGAAAACTGTTTGCATACATAATCTTAGCTGAAGATTTAAACTTTTACTATTTATCAGCCTAAGAATCAGTGCAAGGATATGAATTTAATGGAGATCAGTATGTCCTGCAATATTATCAATGACTATCAGAATCACTCTACTAAGGCCCTGCTTTTAGGTTCTGGCGAGCTTGGAAAGGAAGTTGCCATAGAACTGCTGCGTTTTGGTATCGATGTGACTGCCTGTGACAGATATGATAATGCTCCTGCAATGCAGGTGGCTCAGCATAGAGCTGTTATCAATATGCGTGATCCTGCTGAACTTGAAAAGCTGATCCTCTCTGTAAATCCTGATTATATTATTCCTGAAATTGAGGCAATCTCAACTGAGACTCTGCTTGAGCTTGAAGAACGTGGCTACAAAGTGGTTCCATCTGCAAGAGCCGCTAACATTACCATGAACCGCGAGGCTATAAGAACCTTAGCAGCCGAGGAACTGTCTCTTCCAACCTCTCCTTATTTCTTTGCTCAGGATATAAAGGAAATTAAAGAAAATATTCATAAGGTGGGTTTTCCATGCATCATGAAACCTATCATGAGCTCCTCTGGTAAAGGTCAGTCGGTTCTAAAGTCTGAGGCTGACATTGAAAGTGCCTTTAAAGAGGCAGTTGAACACGGTCGTGGCGGTATAGCCAGGGTTATTGTTGAGGGCTTTGTTCAGTTTGACCGTGAGATCACCTTGCTTACAGTAAATGCAGTTGATGGCATTCATTTTTGTGAGCCTGTAGGTCACCATCAGGTAAATGGTGACTATCATGAGTCCTGGCAGCCTGAGCCTCTGTCAGAGGAGGTTTTAATTGAGGCTAAGAGAATAGCCTCTGGTGTGGTAAGCGCCCTTGGTGGTTATGGTATCTTTGGTGTTGAGCTTTTTATCTGCGGAAATAAGGTTATCTTCTCAGAACTCTCCCCAAGACCTCATGACACCGGTATGGTTACCATGATTTCTCAGGATATGTCAGAGTTTGCACTGCATGTGCGTGCTCTTTTAGGTCTGCCTATCGGTAAGATCACTTTCTATGGTCCATCAGCCTCAGCTGCCCTTCTTGCCGAGGGTCACGGCCATAACATCATGTATAAGAATCTTGATAAGGCCCTAGGTGCGGTTCCGTCAGCTCAGATCAGAATTTTCGGAAAACCTGATATTGACGGTGAAAGACGTCTTGGTGTATGCCTTGCAAGAGGAAAATCTACTGAGGATGCAGTTGAGAACGCGAAAAAGATCCGCTCTCAGATTGAAGTTGACATAGAGTAATTAAAGCTTAACCTAAAGACCTTGGGCATCGATGTCTGAGGTCTTTTTTATGTGCGCTTTTCTCTTTAGTGCTTTTTTAACTGAGGCTGTATGCAGAAAAAAACAAGAGCTGATATTAACGGACTTAAGGCTGTTGCCATCATTGCGGTTGTAATGTATCACCTGACAGATCTATTAAGATCAGCCCGTCTTTGCTCCGATACCGTTTTTGATGGCGGTTTTCTTGGAGTTGATATTTTTCTTGTAATTTCAGGTTTCCTTATCTGCAAAACTGTTACCGATAAACTTTATTCAGGAAACTTCTCCTTAAGGGAATTCTATCAAAGACGTCTTTTGAGAATTCTTCCGCCTCTGCTTTTTGTCTGTCTTGCAACCCTTATTCTAGGCTATTTTCTGCTGGTGCCTGATGTTTTTTTAGAGCTCAACCGTGAGATTGCTAATGCTCTCATCTTTAGCGGTAACTTCAGGTTTGCAAATTTAAGTGGCTATTTTGCTCTTGATTCCTCTGACAGGGTACTGCTCCACACCTGGTATCTGTCTTTAACCCTTCAGTTTTACCTAATCTGCCCGCTTATCTT
>JBJEWX010000016.1:0-3923 GCA_051885275.1 Succinivibrio sp.
TGTGTTCACTGTCAGCAGTATTAGAGTTTATCTGTGGCAGGTGCAGCAAAAATCTTATTTGCTGATATATAACTTTGAGAACTTTTTTAGTTCTTAATCCTGTTGTCTGTCTGGTCTTTTTATTTCTGATGCCCTGCCGCATCCGTCCTGATTACCAAGCCTGCAGGATTTTTCAAAATAATAAAGACTCTTTTTAAGATCTTTTTTAACCCCCATTCCGTCTCTGTACATATAGCCGGATAAATTACAGCCAATAGGAGAATTTCCATCACATGACTTGGAAAACAGATTTTTTGCCCTGTTATAATCAGACTTTACTCCCTGTCCAAACACGTACATTACCCCAAGATTTGCGCAGGCAAGAGCATCACCTTTCTTACAGGTATTCTCATAAAGGCTCTTTGCCCTTTGATAATCTCTTGCTACTCCCTCACCGTTCTGGTACACAGCTCCAAGATTTGTACAGCCTTCTACTGCACCTAGGTTACAGCTTTTTTCAAAAAGCATAGCGCCTTTTTGCTGATTCGCTTTAACAGCCTCTGAGCCATTCATGAATACAACTCCAAGAGCTGAACAGGCCTTTGCATTATCCTTTTCACAGGCTGTTGTGTAATATTTGTAGGACTTGAAATGATCTTTATCAACTCCAAGACCATCCTCATAAGCATAGCCAAGATAAAGACAGCCAACAGGATCATTAGAGGCTGCACTCTTTGACAGATACTCTACAGATTTTGAGAGATCCTGTTTTACTGCTATTCCTTTTTGAAGCATCATTCCGTAAAAACCACACCCTCTCATGTCATCTAGACTGCATGCTTTTTCATAGAATTTTGCTGCCTTATCTAAATCAGGTTTGACCCCTGATCCTGAGGAATACACTGAAGCTACTGCATAACAGCCAGCGCCACTGCCCAAACGGCAGCCTCTCTGATACAGACTAATAGCCTCCTCAACAGAGGATTTTTTATCTGTTGCGTCTTTAAAAGACAGGTTTCCAGCATTAGTACAGCCAAATGCATTGCCAAGATCACAGCCTTTCTGATAGAGCTTTGCCGCCTCCTGAAGATTTTTTGGAATGCTATCACCAGTTTCATATACAGAACCTAAAAGAGCACATGACTGACCGTCATTGCCACCACAGCCCTTTGTCAAGGCCTTGTAAGCTAAGATTGCGTTTCGCTTTAACTCTTTTCCGTCAAGGTAAAGAAATCCAAGACTTCCACAGGCTGTGTAGTAAGAGGCATCGCAGGCCTTTTCAAAATACTCGCTGGCTGCCACATAATCAGGAAGTCCTGGCATCTGTGTAACATAGTCTGCTGCAATAGATGAACAGGTCTGTCCGTTGCCTAGACTGCAGGATTTGACCAGAACACTCTTTAATCTGTCAGAGTTCTTTTCAACCTCATTACCTTCACGATCTCTTCCCGAATGGTAGGCTTTAGCAGCCTCAAGACAGGAAGTATCATCTCCCTTCAGGCACTTGTAGTAGTTATCATCAGTAAGATTTCTTCTGCAGCCGCTAACTAATATTATTGACAGCAGCAACACAATATTAAGTTTTGTTATAATTTGCATAAATCATCCTTTGTCTTTGCACATTATATGCGATCTGACCATGCGGATAGACCGAAGAATAAACTGACAATAAAAAAAATTATACAAACCACTTTCACAAAGAAAAATCAATGAACCTGATTAAAGCCAAAACTGCAGGCAAGCTCTCCTTCTTCCTCTCAGGCATAGGTATGGCTCCATGGGCTGCCATTATGCCCTACATAAAGGAAACCCTAAAGCTTAATGAACTTGATTATGCACTGGTTATCCTATGCTTTGGCATAGGTGCCGTTTGTGGCATGCCTGTTACGGGCATTTTGTGCAAAAGATTTGGAATAACTCCTGTCATTACTATTGCACTGGCTTTTCTGTTTGTCAGTGTTCTGTGCGCAAGCAGTGATTATATAACTCCTCTTTTTGCCGTGATTACTGTAATTGTATGGGGTTTTTCCTTAGGTGTGGTGGAAGTTGCAAATAACATTCATGGGACTTATTTTGAAGAGCTTACCCATGAGCATCAGCTATCCGGCTTTCATGCCTGGTCAAATATCGGATGTATTGTTTCAGCTATCATTTTTCCCTGCCTTCTGCCCTTGAAAATGACACCTTTTGAGGTTGCAGTCATTATTTCTCTTCCAGGTCTTCTTGCTATTCTCTACTGCAAAAAGAACCTCATTAACACCCACGGTCAGAGAGGAGAAACTCAGAAATTTGATACGGCTAAAGCGGATAATTCCTGCAGCGATTCTGATAACTCCGTCTGCTACAACTCCTTTTTGTTTGGCAGGACCAGACTTTTTATCCTTGGTATTGCCTGTATGCTCATGTATCTGTGCGAGGGAATGGTTTATGACTGGAGCGGAGTCTACCTTAGCAGCCACTGTTTTATGCCAATTGAGCTTGCAGCCCTGGGCTATGCTGTTTTTGAAACCTCAGTTGCCTTTATGCGCTATTTAGGAGACCGGATCGTAACAAGAATAGGCTCTGTAAAACTGCTAGCAGCAGGAAGCGCAATCTCCTTTGTCTCACTGTTACTGATTTCATTCTCAGACAGCAGTGCAGCAGTGATTGCTCTTCTGTCTGTAACAGGGCTTGCACTTGGAAACACTGTTCCCGTAATTTTTTCAAATGTGGGATCTCACTGCGGAAAAAACAAGGCCGCAGCAATCTCAATTGTTGGCACTACAGGCTATAGCGGAGTTCTTTTAGGACCTGCCATTTTAGGAATTTTTGCACAGAACTTTGGTCTTGACACCATATTCTCTTTAACAGCTTTTCTTATGCTGCTGATGGGAGCCTTATGTGTTCTTACCTTAAAAAAACATTAACTGCTATTTAATTTTTACTTTCTGAAGATCTTTTGCAAACTGAGCTATGCCGTCATCTTTAAGATTTGACTCTAACTGATGCTCAAGGCTCTCAGCTTCTGCCAGTTTTTCTAATGACTCATCAACACTGCAGGCAAGATCAGGATCGACATAAACCAGCGGAGTTCCGTAGTACATGCCGACCTCATCCTCAACCCCACTCATGTCCCAGGATGGCTTATGATCAAAATATCTTGCATACATGAACATGAACCTCATTGTTCTGACACTGCTGATATCCCAGCTGCTCAAATCCTGATTGAAAGCTGCAGCATCATAGAACATTGAGGACATATTGCAAACGCCAGACACATCCCATTTATCTAAAGGCTGATTAAAGGAAGAGGCAAACTGAAACATGCCCCTCATGTTTTGTACAGCAGATACATCCCAGCAGTTAATATTCACATTGAAGTTTTTGGCATAGCAGAACATGTAACTCATATCTGTTACATGCGATACGTCCCACTTATCAATACCGTCAAAGAAAAATCTGGCCTGATCACCTCCTCTTAAAGTAGGCTCAAACAGATGACTCATGTCAGTTATATGTGAAGTATCAATATCTGACAGCTCAATTTCCTCATTTAATATAAGTTTACGCAGCTCAAGCTTGGTCTTTGGACGGAATTTTTTTCTGAAAAACATTGTTAGCTCTCATGTTTGTGAATAGTGAATAATTGTTTATATTTATAGTGTGGACTGTATCCATTGACAGTATCAATATATGCGTATTTATGCTCTCTGTCTTTGTAGTAAATCGCAATTTTCGTAAAATACAAAAATTTTACGTTTTTAATTATGCTTACTTTATTATGTGGCTAGATGATAAAGGATGAGGATTCTATAGGTAAATTAAAACCCCAGATTACTCTGAGGTTTAGACTAATCCCAACCCCTGCAGGAGGAGATGGGATTGGGACTAGAAGTTTACTGCTTAGCCAAGCAGGCTCAATGCAATCTGTGGACGGCTGTTTGCCTGTGTCAGCATTGAGGTTG
>JBJEWX010000017.1:0-3897 GCA_051885275.1 Succinivibrio sp.
TGTAAAACATGTACTTTAGGATAGAAAGTGTCTTATCAAGATCAGAATGATATAAAGTTTTCCTCAGATATATCTCGCTTTTTAAAGGCTGTCTGTTACCTGTGCCTTTTGGCTTTGGTAATTGGAATTCTGTTTGTGGTATTAGGTTGTTTTAGGATCTCAAGCTTTAGTTTTAGAACTTATGAGAGCATTGACAGGATCCCTTACAATAAGGTTGGTGTGCTTCTTGGAACCTCTCCTCTTGAGGCTGGAGGCTCTCCAAATGAATATTTTACCTACAGAATAATGGCAGCCTCTCAGCTTTATAAAGCAGGAAAAATTGATTACATTCTGGTATCAGGAGACAACCGCCATGAGTCATATAACGAACCACGACTCATGAAAAGAGCCTTAATTAGAGCTGGTGTTCCTGCAAACAGGATTGTATTCGACTTTGCAGGGATCAGCACTTTAGACAGTGTTATCAGAGCAAGAAAGGTTTTTCTGCTTAAATCCGCTACTTTTATCTCTCAGGACTTTCAGAATGAAAGAGCTCTGTTTATCGCAGATAAATATGATCTGAACGCCATTGGATACAATGCCATAAATCCAAGCTCTGGTTTTATCAAAAAGGTTGCCATAAGAGAATTCTTTGCAAGAATAAAGTGTGTATTTGATATTTATATTCTCAATTCACAGCCAAAATTTTTAGGAAAACCTGAGAGAATCGGTACAAACTCTCTGCCAAAAGAATTGTCTAGTAAACCTAAAAAGATGACCTCAGCCCTCAAGCTTATCTCTGACAATGCCTTTATCGTAAGACAGGCTGAAAAAATCGCCAGATTTGAGCCTTTGGCTAAAAAGCTATCCGATAATGCAAAAATTATAAACTTCAGACAGGAACGTCTTGAAAATGAGTATGACAGCAGTAACTCACTGGTTTCTACTGACGATCTTGAGCACAGCGAAATACTCTCTGAAGAACAGAATGATGCTCTTGTACAGGCCACAGAACAGGCCTCTGAGAGTCTTAATCTTGGAAGTGGCAATACCTATATTGCACCTACTGTTCAGGATGATGTTGCTGTAGCAGCAGACAGTGAAACTGCCCCATCAGCTGAAGAAAAGCAGGAAAATAGAGAACCTCAAAAAAATTTCAAAAAGCGCAAAAAAATAAGACGAAAAGATATTAAAACCTTTAACGGAGATCCCTGGGATTACTATTAGTAATCATCAGTTTTTGGTCTCTCAGGCAAAGCCTCATGTTTGATTCTAAGGAAATTCAAAATGAGGCTTTTATATTCCTGAAGGATTATTCCAATAAGCCATGAAACATCCCTTTATAGATGATTGCGGACTAAATGCTGATTAATTCACCGCTATCCTTTGAGTAGTTCATAATGGCAAGCTCATTTACAGCATTTCTCCTGCTGCTAACCGAGTTAATTCGCCTTGAAACCTCTATAGTCTCTATATGAAAGCCTTTGTATAGCTCCCTGGCTTCAGGCACATCTGAATTTGACAAAAGAAAACGAATACCTCTTTTGTGAAGACTAAGGCAGAAATCAAACAGTCGGTGCTGCTCTGATACAGCAAACTGACCTGACTGATAGGAGGTGAAATTTGCGGTTTTTGATACAGGGAAGTAAGGCGGATCAAGATATACAAAGGAATCTTCGTCTATCTCATCTGCAAGTGTGGCATAATCACAGCATCTGATATCAACATCTTTCTGATTTAAAAAAGCTGAGCAGGCATTTAAAGTATCTGTATCACAAATTGTAGGATCTTTATAGTTTCCCATTGGGGTATTGAAATAATTCTTTTTAGATACCCTATAAAGGCCGTTGTAACAGGTCTTCATAAGATAGATGAGCCTTGCTGCGCGTTCAAGTTTGCTTCTGCTCTGATAATTCTTTTCTCTATCCCAGGCTCTGATCTTTTCATATAGCGTTTTGTCATATATGAGTGTCTGCAGATACATCTCAAGCTCAAAGACATTCTCTTTTATAACCTGATAGGCGTAAATCAGCTCCTGATTAGTGTCACTTATTATTGCTTTGTCAAAATTTAATGAAAAAAATACAGCACCAGATCCTACAAAAGGCTCTACATAATTGGTAATCTTTTCAGGAAAAAGGGATAAAAGACGATCAAGGCTGGTTGATTTACCACCTACCCACTTCACAAAAGGCTTCAGATTTTTAATACCATTTGGTGTATGCATATCTATTAACCTGCGTGAGTTATATCAGCTGTAAACAGTCTAGTATTCCGCTGCTAAAGCGGGAATATAATTATAGCTTCATGATTTTGGAAAATGCAGCCATCACCGACAGGCAGACTTATTTGTCGCCACAACCTATAGGGTTGTACCTTGCACGGTTACTTTATTCAAGTGTGAGATTACTGTTATTATGCCAGCTATCACGTATTCTCAATAAAGACGAAGAATATTGTAGGAACCTGCAATTACCACGTTTAATAGTCTATCATACTTGTTATCATCTCGGCATTATATTACCGAAGATCTGGCATGACGATCCTATATCAGAATTTGAGTTGCAGTGAATATTTAGTAATTCTTAATGAGGATCTCAGATACTATACCTGAGCCCTTTCTGGATGGATTCACATAACGAGGGGCCTTAATGAGCTCCTGTTTAAAGTCCTTGTACAAACTGATGATATTCTCTGTTGCTGAATTCGATAAGAGGAATTTAACCCCTCTACTATCAAGATCTATACACAAATCTCTTAAAGAAACCTGATCATTCTGTCTAAAGACTTCCTTGTTATAGGCAACAAAACTATGCGACTCAACCAGATCATAAGGAGGATCAAGATACACAAAATCACCTTTTTGGAGCTTATTGCAGGTTGTTTCATAACTGCATGCGTCTATATCAATGCCAGCAGTATTTAAATATGCTGATACTGCCCTGATCCTTTCTTTGTTAGGGCCAAAAGGTGTTTTGTAATAGCCATAGGGAGAATTGAAATACCCTTTCTTGCTAAGTCTGTACAATCCGTTAAAACAGGTTCTGTTTAGGTAATAGGTTCTTGCTGCAAGTTCTAAGGGAGTTTTCTTGTCAAAACCATCTTCCCTATCCTGAGAACGCATAGAATAAAAGAAATCCTTGTCATTTGGATAGGTACATAAAAGTCTGATTAGCTTTTCAGGCTGTTTCATTACAACCTTATAGAGATTGATAAGCTCAAAGTTAATATCACTAACAATTGCTTTTTGAGGATGAAGCGCAAATAGCAGAGATCCACCTCCTAAAAATGGTTCACAGTAGTTGTCAAAGGATTTTGGAAGAGAACTTAAAAGTTTCTTCAAAAGACTTCTCTTTCCACCTGCCCATTTTAAAAGCGGAGCCAGTTCTGAATTTGCAGTAGTCATTAAAATAAAAAAATGATAAGAAAAATTGACAAAAAAAATGGAGACTTCAGTCTCCACTTTATTCTATAAATTCAATTATTTCTCTGGAACGATTGAAACAACGATTGTTGTCTTAACGTCAGCGTGTAACTGAATTTCGATGTCATAGTCACCAATTGAGCGTAATACGCCTTCTGGTAAACGAACTTCTGACTTGTGAACCTCAATACCAGCCTTTTCAGCTGCTTCAGCGATATCACGGGTTCCAACTGAACCGAAAAGCTTGCCTTCATCGCCAGCCTGAGCTGCGATAACTAACTTACCTACAGCTGTTAACTTGTCAGCACGATCCTGTGCAGCTTTTAATTCAGCGGCTATCTTAGCTTCATACTGAGCACGCTCAGCTTCGAACTTAGCAAGGTTCTCTTTAGTTGCTAAAACAGCCTTCTTTAAAGGTAACAGGTAATTACGGGCATAACCGTTACGTACTTTAACCTTGTCACCAAGACCGCCTAAACGGCCAATTTTGTCTA
>JBJEWX010000018.1:0-3896 GCA_051885275.1 Succinivibrio sp.
CCGATTTCGTAGTTTTTAGAGGATTCAGGCTTTAGAGCTTCATTAGGTTCAATAGTTCTGCCACTGTAGGAGGTCATAAAAAGCTGGCTTATGCCCGGAATTTTAAAACCCTCAGAGTAGCTTGCTCTAAGAACAGTTCTGTAGTCAAGCTTATATAGTGCGCCTGCGCTTTGAACTATTCTGACATTAGTCTTGGATTTGTGCTCTTTAGAGTTCTGTAGCAGAGGGCCTCTTTTAAATACAGCCTCTGTAAGGTTGTCTCCGCTTTTAGTTGAGTAGTGATTCCATCTTAAGCCATACTCAAGATTAAACCTCTCGTAAGGGAAAAGCGTAAACAGAGAATAGAGTGCGTGGCTGTCCTGTCTGCTGTCTGTGTTTATGGCTCTTGTGCTTAAAGGAGCTCTGCCTCTTTTTGCAAGCGGATTTGAGGACAGATCGGCGCCTGTAATTCCGTCACAGCGCTCCTGTCTGAAATCGTAGCCACTTGTAAAATTAAGATACTTACCAGTCTGAATCAGCGCCTTGATGTTGCCTCCTATGGCTGACTCATCGTTGTTTACACTGATACGGGAGTTGTAGTTTGCCAAACCTGTATCCTGAACAAACTCCTTGTTTTCGCTTGTTGTATAAAAGACAGAAGAAATTTCACCGATTATCTCATTTACGTTTTGAGACTGTGTAAATATAGAAGCTTTTTTATAGCTCCAGTTAGGAATATGCATTTTGAAACCGTCATAGGCAGGATCTTTAGTTGTAGTGGCAGTCTTTGCATTGATATCAAAATAATCAAAAGAGGTTCCTATCTTAAGATAGTCACAAAGCTGATACATAAGCTTTGCATTTGCTCCACTCTGGTAGTAGGAGGTATTGTCTAATCTTCTGTTATCACTAAGATAGCGGTCACCCATATCTGTATGGGAAAAGGAGGTAACATAGCTGAATCTGTCTAAAGTTCCTGAAGCGTTGAGCATCTGTGTAAAGCCGTTACCCTGAGAGTTGAAAATAAGTCCGCTGTCGGATGCAAATTTCCTGTCTGAAGGATTTTTACTAACCACATTGACAATTCCTGCCTGTGCGTCAGAGCCATAAAGTACAGAAGAGGCTCCTCTTATAATTTCAACTCTTTCAACGTTAAAAGGATTATATAAAAGCGGCATGCCCTGACGGCTTTTCTGATCACTCATTCTGATGCCGTCAGTTAGAAGAACGATTCTTGAGGGCTGTTCTGAGCGAATTGAGATGGTATAAATGCCCGGAGTTCCGTCAGACTGTACTCTTATTCCCGGCTGCTTTGCAAGCGCAAGAGGGATCTCATTCTCTCCTGACTGCTCAATAGTCTGACTGTCAACCACATCAACTGTATTAGTGGTTTTGAGTAATGACTGTGAAATGCGGTTAGCACTAACTTCTATATTAAGATGCAGGTATTTGTTCTTATCCTCAGCTGCAATAACGCAGGAGGCGAAAAGAGGTGCAAGAACAAGTGCCAAGATAGATAAATTTTTCATAAAAAAAACTGTGGATAAGGCCTTTTTTGATTCTAGCATGAAGAACTGAACTGATGCGCACGGATTATTAAAAATGTAATTGAGTTCAAATAGTTAGGAATATAAAAAATCAGGCCTCAGTCTGATAAAAGTGCTTGTAAATGAGATTTTTTTGAGGATATCTGAGACTTAATATTATCCGTAAATGTGACTTTCATCATTATGAAAAATAAAAACTCTCCTAAGCTTAGTAGTATATGGGTAATTATGCCTTGAAATTTTTTGATCAGGAGTCTGTATGGCACTTAGCGATCTGAAAGTAAAAACTAAAATGAGCATGTCTTTTGCTGCACTGATTGTATTTATTATAATCATCACGATAGTGGCAATGAGAGTGATGTTTTCAACTAACAGTGTCATCAAGGATGTCCACTATCTGTTAGATACGAGTTACTCAAAGGTTGATCTTGTATATGAATCAATATCCAAGGTAGACAATCTTAATTTCCATATGTCAGATGAACCAGAGCTTTTAAGTGAGGATCGCCTGTCACAAATCAGTAAGGCAGAGCAGGAATTAAAGAGCAGTGCCATGGCGCTTAACCGAAATCTTTATCCGGTTGAGGTTGAAAAGATTCAAAAAGCAGTTGACCTGTACATAGCCAATACTCCTGCCTATATTGAACAGGTAAGATCAGGAGATCCTGCAATCGCAACAAAGGCCTATCACCAGTATATTGCGGATATTTTTGATGAGATAGAAAGCTCCTGTTACGAGTTTGAGAAAAAACTGATTGCTGATGCAAATCAGAGAGTATTTTCAATTTCAAGCAAGACACCGATTTTTGTGTCACTTAGCACCTCAATACTGGCGATTATAGTGGCTGCATTTCTTGCAATGAAGATATCCCATGTTATCGTAAGCTCGCTTATGTACTGTGTAAAGCATGCTAACAGCATAGCCAAAGGTGATTTGAGTGAGACAATAAACTCTCTGAGTAAAGATGAGTTTGGTATGCTGACAAAGTCTTTAGAAGAAATGAGACTTGAGTGGCTTGAAATAACCAGAAACATAAAAACAACAGTTCTTGAAGTTGAAAAAAATGTTAATGAGATAGATGAGGCTACTCTGTCTATAAACACAAGTGCGGATGAATGCCAGTCAAAATCTCTGACTGTAGCTGCAGCTTCAAATCAGATGGTGTCCACAACAGGAGATATTGCATCTAACTGTGAGAATGCGGTAGTTTCAGCCCGTCAGGCAAACAACACCACTAATGACGGTGTATCACAGGTTGAAAAAACTATTGACGGCATACAGATTCAGCTTGGAAAAACCAAAGAGGATGCTGCTCTTATAAGCAATCTTGTAGAGCAGGCCCAGAAGATTGGAACAATTGTTCAGACCATCTCTGATATAGCAAGTCAGACAAATCTTCTGGCGCTAAATGCGGCCATTGAGGCTGCAAGAGCAGGTGAGGCAGGTAAGGGCTTTGCTGTTGTGGCTGATGAGGTTAGAGCATTAGCCTCAAGAACATCGACTTCAACCTCAGAAATCACCAAGATGGTAAATAGAATTCAGAATGATGCAAACACTGCAAATGATTCTATGACGCAGAGTCTTGGCAATATGAGTTCACTCTCAGAGCAGGCTTCATCCGTTCACGGTCTGCTTAGGGATATTATTGAGCAGGTAGGAGGAGTAACCTCTCAGATTACTCAGATTTCAACAGCTGCAGAAGAGCAGACAACAGCAACAGCAGAGATCTCTTCAAATATGCAGAGTATTACTGATATTGCAAAATCCTTTACAAGTCAGGTAAATCAGGCACATGAAGATGTAAAGGAGAGTGTGCGTCTGCTTGATAATCTTTTAGTGCAGATTGGTAAGATAAAAGTTGATTAGCACAGTTTTAGTGATAAAGATTATCAGCTGATGTATTCTGTATATGCCCATGCTGTATACTATAAATGGTAGCAAGGGTTACCAAAGATTAACCTTTAGGGGAATGAAAATGACAGTAAAATTCTATCGCTGCGATGTTTGTGGAAACATCATTACCAAACTTAAAGACTCAGGTGTTGTACCTGTATGCTGCAACGCACCTGTACACGAACTGGTTGCAGGCGCAGTTGATGCTGCAGCAGAAAAGCATGTACCTTCTGTGAAGGTAAACGATAACAGTGTGAGTGTTAAGGTAGGTGAGGTGGCACACCCTATGATAGAGACTCATCTGATTGAGTGGATCGCCTTAGAGACCGTTCAGGGAATACAGATAAAATATCTGAATGCAGATTATGAGGAGGCTGCAGCTGAGTTTTCATTAGCAGATGATGATAAGGCAGTTTGTGCATATGCCTACTGCAATCTTCATGGGCTGTGGAAAAAAGATCTGGTTTAAACTTTCA
>JBJEWX010000019.1:0-3893 GCA_051885275.1 Succinivibrio sp.
GTAATAACTGTATATTTTTCTCATTAGATAAAGTGCTCGAATACGCTGACGTAATAAATATTGTACAGGCTGATGAATCAAATCGTCTTGTTGACAGAAAGGAAGTTCAACTTTTTGATAACAATGCCTTTAGAGAAGCAATCATTAATGCATTCGTACACAATCTCTGGGTAGATGGCAACGCCCCAATGATAACGATATTTAGTGACAGAATTGAGATCCTTTCTAGAGGAACACTTGCTCCAAATCAGACTAAAGAAGGTTTTTATAAAGGGGAATCAATTCCTGTCAACCAGGCTTTATCAGATATGTTTCTTCAGCTTCATATTAGTGAACGCTCTGGTAGAGGCGTACCAAAAATCACTAAGATTTATGGAGAGAACGCTTTTGAGTTCCGCGACAATTCAATTGTGGTGAATATTCCCTTCAAGAGACTTTCTTCCTCTCTGGTTAATGAATTAGAAGAGAAAACAATAGATAAAGAAATAAAACTGAATAAGTCTCAGAAAAAAATTCTTGATGCTATAAGAGATAATCCTAATCTAACTCTAGAAGATCTATCTGTGATAATTGGTGTTGCCAATTCAACAATTGAAAAAAATATCAGGCAACTCAAAGCTAATGGAGTAATCGCTCGAATGGGATCAAAAAAGAATGGATATTGGACAATTCTGTAACAATCCGATGGATTTTTAATCAACTGAAAAAGGCTATTATCTGAGTGGGGATGCGGACAAAACCTAGCACATTTTCTTTGTACGAGATAACATGTATTGTATAATTCCTTTCCCCCTCCCTAGCAAATTGATTAATTCTTTATACCATTATGAAAAACTTAGTTTCCTCCTTAGCTAAAGTCACTAGGTGCAATTACCTAATTTGCTCTTTAAAAATGACATTATCTATCCTATAGGAAAATGCCAATCAGATCTTCTAGAGTTTACAGATCATATTCTTTGGATCTTCAGCAGCCTTTACCTTGTCATTGGCTAATACAATCACACCTTTTTCATCAATAAGATATGTGGTTCTTTGGATGCCCATGTAGGTTTTACCGTAGTTTTTCTTCTCCTTGTAGACATCATAGGCCTTAATAGCATCAAGCTGTTCATCTGACAAAAGAAGAATAGTAAGCCCCTGCTTTTCTTCAAAGCTCTTGTGGGATTTGACACTATCTTTGCTGATGCCAATGATTTTACAATTGTGCTTTTCAAACTCATCTTTAAGAGAGCTGTAACCTATAGCCTGCTTTGTGCAGCCTGAGGTATTGTCCTTCGGATAAAAATACAAAAGGATCTTTTGTCCCTTATAATCACTTAATCTATGTATATTTCCATCCTGATCTGGAAGTGAAAAATCAGGAGCTAAAGTACCAACCTCAAGCATAATATTCTCCTCTGACTAAATGAGCCATACACCCAACACTATAAATCTCTTAGCTTTTTAAATTCCAGATAGCCCTGTTTTCTTAAAAGACATGCAGGACATTCTCCGCATCCATATCCCCATTCATGCAGATCGTCATGAGATCCCTTATAGCAGGTATGGGTCTTCTTTAAAATCAGATTTAAAAACTTCTCTCCACCAAGCTCATATGCCATTGAAAAGGTCTGAGCCTTCGTTTTATCCATAAGAGGTGTTTCAAAGATTAAATCAGATTCCATTCCAAGATTTACTGCCTTTTGTGTCGCAAGAATGGTTTCGCTGCGACAGTCAGGATAGCCAGAATAATCTGCCTGCCCTACTCCTGTAATAACCACATTAGCACCAATGGTATAGGCATAGCTTGAGGCATAACACAGAAATATTAGATTTCTGCCTGGAACAAAAGAGGTTGGCAGATTGTTGTTCTCATTTATACTGTAATCCCCATCTTCTTTTGTTAAGGCAGAATCTGTAAGATTTTTCAGAGAGGTAATATCAATTACCCTGTCAGATTTGAGCTTATCAGCAAATTCAGGAAAAAGAGAGCTTATCTCCTTTAATATGTCCCTGCGGCATAAAAGCTCCACACTGTGTCGCTGACCATAGTTAAACCAGATAGTATAGACACTGTCATAGTTTTTTAAAGCATACATAAGACAGGTGGTACTATCCTGTCCACCTGAAAAAACAACTAAAGCATTAGCCATATAAAATCCCAGTTTTAGACTGATTATCCTGAAGGATACACAAAGCCATAGAGGGCTCCTTACAAATATTATTTTCTAGTATAAGTTATCTTTGCCACTTATAACCAAAACGGCAAACAATGCCCCAAAATTTTTTGCCCTCGGATTGCCACAAGTGGCAAAAAAAGAAAAAATTTTAATAATAATTATTATAAATCAAATAGATATATTTTTGGCACAGCAATTGCTTTAATTAAGACATAAGGGCAAAGCCCATATAAAAAAAATGAGAGAAAACATTATTTACTATCTATAACCGTTGGAGAAACACTATGTTCAATACATCTATTTCTGGTTTAAATGCTTCTCAGAAGTATCTTGATACAACCTCAAACAACATCGCCAACTCTAACTCATACGGCTTTAAGAGATCACGTGCAGAGTTTGCTGATATCTATTCAAACTCTGTCTTCACCAGCAGCAAGACCGCAACAGGTATGGGTGCTACTACCACCACTGTAGCTCAGCAGTTCACTCAGGGCTCCCTATCTGGTGATACCGGCAACAATCTTGATATGGCAATCAGCGGTAACGGTTTCTTTGTTCTTGCAAATGAACCAAATGATTCTGCTGTGGCAAACAATGGCGATAGAACCTATACCAGAAACGGTGCTTTTGAAATTAACAAGGACGGTTATATTGTTACTGCAATGGGAGACTACCTTCAGGGATATACCATTGACAAGTCTGGCAATACCTCAAATTTAGATCTGACCTCTACCAAAGCAATTAAGATCCCAAGTGATACAGGTGCTCCAAAGATGTCTACCCGTGCAGGTATTGATATCAATCTTCCAGCAGGTGCTGAGGAGCTGGCAACAGATACAGCAACTGCCATGAGCAGGTTTGATCACACAGACAGCGCAACCTATACAAACGCCACCTCACAGACTATCTATGATTCATTAGGCGGTGCACATACTTTAACCTACTACTTTGTAAAAGATCACGTTAATGATGGATCTGTTGATCCAACCTCAACTGCAGTACCTCCTGCAACCTATCCTACAGACGGTAACACTGTATGGAATGTGGTTGCCTATGTTGACGGTCACCCTGTAGATATGGCAGATGCCGGCAGCAATGCAGTTGAGTATAAAGTTACAGATGCAGGCTCTGCTGATGTAGGTGAAACTTTCTACGGCATGCAGCTTACATTCGGTACTGACGGTAAACTTATTGCCGACGGTCAGAAACCTGCAAACATTATCTTTACTAATGACGGTACCGGCTATCCACAAAGAACAGGCCGTGCAGAGTATACCTTAGCTGCAACCATGGGTGGTGCGGTATCAAACGATCAGTCACTGAGCATTGATATGGACTTCACTCAGTACGGAAGTTCAAAATTCTCAGTTAGCAATATCACCAATGACGGTTACTCAACTGGTGTTTTAGAGAATGTTCAGGTAGATGAAGATGGAATTATCATTGCCTCCTACTCAAACGGCAGAACTGAAATGATCTGCAAGGTTGCAATGGCGAACTTCGCAAATCCTCAAGGTTTAATCAAAGTTGGTGACACTCAGTGGAAAGAATCTGTAAACTCAGGTCAGGCACAGGCCTGTGAGGCAAATTCAGGCATGGCAGGTGCTATCAAGGGCGCAAACCTTGAAATGTCAAATGTAGAGCTTGCCACAGAACTAGTTGATCTGATCATTGCTCAGAGAAGTTATCAGGCAAATGCCCAGGCTCTGCAGACTCAGAATACTGCAATGGATT
>JBJEWX010000020.1:0-3875 GCA_051885275.1 Succinivibrio sp.
CTCAGCAATGGATTTACCAAGTGAGGTTTTACCAATTCCAGGAGGGCCCATCAGACAGATAATAGGGCCATGAATTTTATCTGCTCTTGCCTGTACTGCAAGATACTCTAAAATCTTGTCCTTAACCTTGCTAAGACCGTAATGATCTCTGTCCAGAATATCCTTTGCCTTTTTTAAATCATTGTTAACTGCGGATTTCTCTTCCCATGGAAGATTCAGCAGGCAGTCAATGTAGTTTCTGACAACCGAGTACTCAGATGAATTCATACTCATTGAATTGAGTTTTCTGATTTCTCTGTCAATTCTTTCATGGACATACAAAGGGGCTTTCAGTGCTGCATTTCTGCTGTTAAAGCCCTGTATGTCATCATCTTCAGACATTGAGATGCCAAGCTCTTTTTTGATTGCCTTTAACTGTTCAGAGAGAAAATATTCCTTCTGATTCCTCTCCATTGACTTTTTAGCAAGCTCAATGATTCTGTTTTCAAGCTCTGACTTGTAGGAATAGCCATTTAAAGCACTAATCAGAATCCGACCTCTTTCTACAGGACTTACAGTTGAAAGAAGCATGTACTTGTTCTGAGTATCAAGCTTTAAGATCTGAGTGAGCATATCAGTAAGTATTGATAAAGAACTCTCCTCAAGAATCGAGCTTACAAGGTGCTTAGGAACAGAGTCTTCAATTAGCGCTTTAACAGTTTTGTCTGAACTGTCAATTGCATACTGCAAAGATGACTTGAGCACAGACATTACATCTGCCTCTTCCTTAGGATCTGCTGCAGTCTCTTTTAAGATCTGAACTTTAGCCTTCCTAAACGGCACATCCTTGCTGTCGATGATTTCAAGCAGCTTAATTCTTTCAAAACCAGAAATCAGGCACTGAACAGTGTTTTCTGTCTGGTTAGTAAGGTTAATGAGATTACACAGAACACCGGTTTTGTGAACTCCAGAAAAGTCAGGTGCCTCATCAGATTCATTTAGCTGACAGAATACGGCAATCTGTTTGTCTGTCTGAGCTTTTGCAAATTTTAAAGCCTCAATTGAGCTGCTTCTTGCAGCAGTTATCTGTAACTTTGAGTGAGGAGTTATTATTAAAGCTCTCAAAGAGATAAACGGAAAAATCTGCTCACTTGCTGCATCAGACTTAGTTGTTCTTTTTCTAACAGTTCTTTTTGTTTTTGTATCTTCCATAAATATTCAACAACCAGGCAGAAAAACAATAAAAAGGCCCTCCAGCATACGTTGAAGAGCCTGATAATACATTAAATTGATGTTAAGAATTAGAAGCGAACTCAAAACCGTCTTTCTTTATAACTAATGGTTCTTCGTGCTTCTCTACCGTATTCTTATCAACAACGACCTTTTCAACATCCTTCACTGAAGGAATGTCAAACATGGTATTTAATAAAAGACCTTCAACAACTGAACGCAGACCACGGGCACCAGTATGGCGCTTGATGGCGATATCAGCAATTGCATTTAAAGCCTCTTCAGTAAATTCAAGCTTAACATTTTCAAAACCGAACATTGCTTCAAACTGTCTTAAGATTGCATTCTTAGGCTCTCTTAGCACTCTAATAAGCTCTTCACGGTTCAATTCTGATAAAGCAGTTACTACAGGCAGTCTGCCAACAAACTCTGGAATAATTCCGAATTTAACCAGGTCATCTGGCTCAACTTTTTTGTATTTATCAGATAAAGAGAGTTTTTCGTCCTTACCAAAGACTTCAGCTCCAAATCCGATACCTGCTTTCTTTGAAACTCTCTTCTCAACTATTTTGTCAAGACCATCAAAGGCACCACCACAAATGAACAGAATCTGTGAGGTATCAACTTCAATATTCTTTTCCTGAGGATGTTTTCTTCCTCCATTTGGTGGAACAGAGGCTACTGTTCCTTCTACAAGTTTCAGTAAAGCCTGCTGAACGCCCTCACCTGAAACATCTCTAGTGATTGAAGGGTTTTCACTCTTTCTGGCAATCTTGTCTATCTCATCAATATATATAATACCCTTCTGAGCTTTTTCAACGTCAAAATCACAGTTCTGAAGCAGTCGGACAATTACATTTTCAACATCTTCACCAACATATCCGGCTTCAGTTAAGGTTGTGGCATCTGAAATAGCAAAAGGAACATTCAGAAACTTTGCCAGTGTCTGAACTAAAAGGGTCTTTCCTGAACCGGTTGGACCTACAAGAAGAATATTTGATTTGCCTAATTCTACTTCTGAGTCAACCCCTGAATGACGTAATCTCTGGTAATGATTATATACAGCCACTGACAGAACCTTTTTTGCATCATCCTGTCCAATCACATAATCATCTAAGTGCTTCGCAATCTCATGAGGTGTAGGAATATTCTCAAGATCAATTCCTTTGCTGACATCATCTTTTTTGGCAAATCCCTTCTGCTCAAGCATTTTATAGCACTGCTTGATACAATCAGAACAGATGCAGTAACCATCACGGGCTCTGATTAGAGTTCTGCTGTCAGATGAAGAATTACCACAGAACAAACAGGTACTAGGTTTATGATCAGTCATTGTTATTCACCTTTCTGAAGCTCTGAGATTTCATTGCGGCTTGTTATAACCTTATCAATCAGACCGTAGTCTAAAGCCTCCTGTGATGACATGAAATTATCTCTTTCAGTATCACGGGTTATATCTTCAATGCTCTTGCCTGTATTTTTTGCAAGAATACTGTTGAGAGTCTGTTTGATCCTCTGTGTTTCCTGAGCATGGATCATAATATCTGTTGCCTGTCCTTTAAAGCCGCCTAAAGGCTGGTGAATCATGATCCTTGCATTTGGAAGAGCAAATCTCTTTCCTTTTGCACCGCCTGACAACAGGAATGATCCCATTGAGCAGGCCTGTCCCATGCACAGAGTGCATACATCCGGTTTGATGTACTGCATAGTGTCGTAGATAGCCATACCGGCAGTTACCACGCCACCTGGAGAATTGATGTACAGATAGATATCCTTATCAGGATCATCTGACTCTAAAAAAAGGAGCTGAGCTACAATCAGGTCAGCCATATGATCTTCAACCTCACCTGTTAAAAATATAACACGATCTTTTAACAGGCGTGAGTAAATATCAAACGACCTCTCACCTCTGGCTGTCTGCTCAATAACCATAGGTACAAGAGAAGATGCCAATTTTTCCTGATCATCAAAACTAATCATAGAGCTCTGCCCCTTTTTTATATTTAATTAACGACGGTTTACCAACTGATCGAAGGTCATCTCTTCGTCACCGTCTGCAGCCTCAGCCATAATCTTAGCTACAACTTCAGCTTCTATAGCTGCATTCTTAACTGATTCAAACTGCTTCTTGTCCTTGCGGATCTCAGCCTTAACCTCTGCAGGATCTTCATAAGCTCCAGCTACAAGATCAAGCTGAGCCTCGATATACTGCTCTGAAGCGTCTTCAATACCAAAGTTCTTTAAGGCAGTGCGAACAATAACGCCAAGACGTGCATCCTTTTCAGCCTCATCCTTGAACATTTCATCCTTCTTGAATGAGTCTGGCAGCTTCTTCATACCATACATGCGCATCTGGTTTTCGAAGTTCTTAGCTAAGCGATCCTTTTCCATCTCAACGTAAACAGATGGAACATCGATCTCGCCGTACTGATCCTTAAGGGCATCAAATAATTTGCCTCTTGTTAGGGTGTATACTGCACGGCTTAACTCGCGCTCCATATTCTTGCGAAGATCAGCCTTGAAGGTTTCAATGGTACCGTCAGCAACACCAAACAGCTTGATGAAGTCAGCGTTAACCTCAGGTAATACAAGCTCTGATACTGAGTTTACAGTAATATCAAACTCTGCATCCTTGCCCTTGAGGTTTTCAGCGTGGTATTCCTCTG
>JBJEWX010000021.1:0-3873 GCA_051885275.1 Succinivibrio sp.
GGTTATTACTCCAAAGCAGGACGATAACTCATCTGATAAGGCAATAGTTCCCATAGAGGAAACTGAGTTCGTTTTAGAGTAGAAAATATCACCTGCCGAATTTAACAGCAGGTGATAGTTTTTAGCATATGAACCAGTAAATTTTAAAGATTTTGGCAAAAAAACTGTCTAGGGCAAAAAGTGCAAGCATCAGGATCATAAGAGAAATATCAATCATTCCGATTGGAGGAATAATTCTCTGAATTGGGCTTACTATTGGGTAGGTTATCTGAGACAGAGTAAAGCTAAGCTGTCTGGTGCTAGGTAGCCAGGAGGTTAGAGCTTGAGCAATCAAAAGAAAGAACAGCATATAGCCAAATCCCTTTACTGTCATGACAATAGAAAGGATTAGCACATCGATAGCTAGCATTCCCAAATACAGCTTTAATAACAGAAAGAACAGAAAAGCAAAGGCAAAGGCAACTGTAAAGCCACAGTAGTAGAAACCTTTAATGTTTGAATTTCTGTATGGAAGTAGCCTGATAACAGGTTCAGTCAGTTTAACAACTGCCTGAGCAAAAGGATTATAGTAGTCAATGTGAGAAGACTGCATAAGGGCTCTTAACTCAAAAAGCACTACAACAGCAGTCGCAAACATTATTAAGAATTGAAACATATCGGTTAGTTATCCTACAGTGGCAATCAAAACATTTTTTCAAATTCGTATGTTCTGTCAAGGCTTGCTTTGATAGTGTTTTCCATGACTTTTTCAAAGTTGCCTTCAGTCATTTTTGTTAGTCCAGCAAAGGTGGTTCCGCCTTTAGAGGTAACAGCCTCTCTTAATGCTGCAATAGAAGCGTCCTGATTATTTATTACCATTGAGGCTGAACCAAATACTGTCTGTTCAACCATTTTTCTAGCATCCGCCGGGGTGATACCATAGCGGGTAGCTTCAGTTACTAATGCTTCCATAAATCTGTACACAAAGGCAGGTCCGCATCCACAGATAGCACCGATCACGTTAAGTGACTGCTCACCCCCTTCAATACATGTTCCCATATGAGATAACATCTTTTTGGCTAATTCTTTTTCATCAGTGCTTACATTGCTGTCATAAGCTACAGCAATTACACCAAGTCCAAGTTTAGCCGGCGTGTTAGGCATAATGCGAATAACCTTATGTGTACCAAGCAGGTTGCTTATGGAGGAGAGTTTAAATCCTGCAGCCATAGATATGAAAAGCTTGCCTTCGACAGATATTCCTGAGGAAACAATTTCTTCTAGGACGCTAGTTAAAATCTGAGGCTTTACGCCAAGAAAAACAACTGAACTTCCATTGACTGCCTCAATATTGTTTTGAGTTACAACAGAGCCTTTATCTTTGAATTTTTGAAGTTTTTCTAAATGAGGCCCACTTACAGTGATATTTTGTGCAGGAAAATCTTTGACAATGCTGCCATAAATGCAGCTTGACATATTTCCGCCACCAATGAAGGCAATTTTTAAATTGTTATCCATTTTGTTTTTATACTCTCTTGCTCCAAAAATTGCAGTTCCGATTCTAACCTGTGTTGAGCCATTTTTTACAGCGCAATCCAAATCGTGAGTCATACCGATAGACAGTATGTCAAAGTTGTCAAGTTTTGTCTTGTATTTTTCAAAAAGAGACTTTAAGAGTGCAAATTCTGCATTGATCAGATTTTGATCATCTGTATCTTTGGCTATTCCCATAAATCCACGAAGTTTTAGATTGTTGCAGGATTGTATAGTTTCAATAAGTTCGTCAATTTCGTCGATACTGCATCCTGATTTCTGATCTTCCTCTGAGATGTTGACCTGAATCAGAACCTCAAGTGGTTTTAGACCTTCAGGTCTCTGTTCGCTTAAACGTTTTGCAATAATGGCTCTGTCAACACTTTCAACAATATCAAAATTAGCTGCAATTAGCTTGGTTTTGTTTTTTTGAATAGGTCCAATAAAGTGCCAGACAATATCATTATAGCCCTGTTCTTTGAGCTGAATTATTTTGTCGGAGGCTTCAACCGCATATGATTCGCCAAAATGCCTTTCACCTTGTAAATAGGCGCTGATAATCATCTCACATGGTTTGGTTTTGCTTACACAAAGGAGATTTACATCTCCTTTGCCACGATTGTATTTTTTTTCTGCTTGATTGATTTGTTCCCTAATCTTTACTATATTCTCGTTAATTGCTTTCATAAATAAGCCTTATATCCTGCTAAATTAAGTGTTATTATAGCTTGATAAACAAATTTGTATGAAGTTAAAGGTGCTCTCATGTTTGTAATTAATAAAGATATATGTTCTCAGTGCGGTGAGTGTCAAGACATCTGCCCATGTGGTGCAATTGAACAGCAGCCAGATTCAAGTTTCAAGATTGATGCTCAGATGTGTTCAGACTGTGCTGCATGCCAGTCAGTCTGCCCATTTGAAGCAATTGAAGAAGTAGACGATCAGTAAATCTATTTAACCGATCCATGTTAGGATCGGTAACAATTATCACTTCTCTGTCTCTTGCTGTGTTTCAAAAAGTCCTGTCCTAAGTTTAGTGATAAATTCTTCCTTTTCTAAGGTTTTAACATTAACATCAAGCTGATTGAATGGAATTTCTATTCCATTTTGAGCAAACTGCGAAAGCGTCTCTCTGCTTAGATAGTCAAGAGTCAGCTTTCTATCTCCAATGTTAGTAACATATATTTCTGCACTTAGTATCACTGCGCTGTCAGCAAGTTCTTTTATATAGACAAGAGCACTGTGCTCCTTAGAAATATAACGGCACCTGCTGATAATATTTCTTAATATAGATTTTGCTTTATCAGGATCTGAGGAATAACTTATTCCTACTATAAACTCCAGCTTCGTAATGGTATTAGTCAAAGACCAGTTTGTTAAAGCAGAGGTGATAAATTCCCTGTTAGGGATCATTACTTCTTTGTTTTCAAAAGAGATAATTGTTGTAGATCTGATCCTAATCTTGTTTACCGTTCCTGACAGACTGTTTAGAGTAATAATATCGCCAACTCTAATCTGTCTTTCAAAGAGAAGAATAAGTCCTGACACAAAGTTAGCAAAAATCTCCTGAAGACCAAAACCAAGGCCAACAGATAAGGCTGCTACGAGCCATTGCAGGTTTTCCCAATGAATTCCTATAGCTCCTGCAGCAAAGATAATACCCAAAGAAATAATTACATAGGAGGTAATTACTCTTATAGTGTAGCCTGTGCTCTTTTGATTGATTCCTCTGCTTACGAGCAACAGTTTTTCAAGGATAACAGGCAGATTTTTGTTGAGAATGCCTGTGATAATCAGAATAACAGCTGCAAGCATAATGTCAGCAAGTGAAAGATATTCGGTTACTGTCATCACTCCATTTATAACCTCGGTCTTTGACCAAAGCTGAATGGTATCAAAATACCTAAGTACAGATGAAAGATCGTTCCACTGCAGGTACATCAAAAAAGCGGTTACTGCAATAAGCAATATGTTTATGATCCTGAACACCTTTGAACAAAGCTGAGAGGCACTCATATTTAGAACATGAATAAAACTCTGAGCGGACTCTTGGGTATTATTCAGAAGTGCATTTCTTTTTTTGCTGTAAACCTTATTGATAAACACATAGAGCATTCTGTGCACAGTAAGACTTGTCAGATAGTATCCTAGTATGATGTAACAGGTAAATGCCAGTCTGTTTGTAAGAGTAACAATAGAATAGAGATATCCCATTGAAACGAAAAATACAGCCATCAGACAGACGCATATTGACAGAATACTTCCTACAACTGCTGTAGCAGAGCTGTTTGTGACATTTTTAAGATTGTCAAAAAGGATTTTTGACGAAATATATAAAAGGGCAAGGCAGGATAACAGTAT
>JBJEWX010000022.1:0-3866 GCA_051885275.1 Succinivibrio sp.
AGAAAGTTACCTGTTAAGTAATAATTACTCATAAACTTATACCATAAATGACTCTTAGTGACATCCTCCCCTACTTATAGATGTAGGGGCTTCCGTTCGATATCTCTATTGAGATAAGCATTAAAAACTAATAGATTGCTATTTTAAGCTAATATCACAATATTATGTCAAAATTTAGTACACTGCAGAATAGAAATGAGTTGCAGACAAAGTTCAAAAACAGCATATTATTCAAAGGTTTTGATTTATATTGGGGTTTGGGTAAAAAAAGAGAGTAACTGCTCCTGCACAATTACTCTCATTTCAATTCAATTTCCGCTTTTTTATGCAAGATTGTCAATGTTCCCTCCTTTTCGTTTTCCTGTTTCTGTAAGTGCATCCTCAAAAGCGTCAGCATCAGGTGCAAATGAGTTCTCTTTTTCGTATTTGTGCTCCTTAGAGGCTGTATGCTTTGATTTATTATCAGCCGAAGGAGCACTAACCCTACGTCTGAATACCAGGCTTTCAGGACCAGGAGCGATTCTTGGGACAAGTGCATAGAGAAAATCCTGACTCATACTGACCTCCAAATGCGTTCCTATAACTCCTAAAAATACCTCCTCCCTTACTTACTTATCGGCTAAAAGCGCAAAAAATTTAAACTATAGCCAAAGAATAAATATGTTATAATTTGGTAAGTTGTGATTATTATTGAAATAAATTTTCAAAATAGCTGAGGATTTAAAATGAGCGAAGAAACAATTTTTACAAAAATCATCAACGGAACAATTCCTTCAAAAACAATCTATCATGATGATCTTGTTACTGCCTTTTTAGATATCAATCCTAAAGCTGAACACCACATTCTGATTGTTACAAATAAACCAATACCATCCGTAGCTCACGTTGAAGCTGAAGATGAGCAGATGATGGGACACCTTTTTATTGTTGCAAGAAAAATTGCCGAAGATCTTGGTGTAAATGAGTCTGGCTATCGTCTGATTGTTAATGTCGGCAAAGATGGCTGTCAGGAGGTTCCTCACATTCACATGCATCTTTTAGCTGGAGGTTATTTAGGTGGTTTTGGTTTTCCTCACGATAAGATTTAACTACCGATGAAAAAGATATCCTTTATTCATTCTGCCCTTTGTCTTGCAGTTTTTTCAGCCCTTAATCTAACTGCCTGCAATAACTACTATTTTGACAGTTCAATTCCTCCTGAGGAGCAGCAGGCTATTGTTGAGAACATCGAAAGCAAACAGAACACAAAAACTGTTAAAAAGTCTAAAAAGACCGCAAAAAAAACAACTGCAAAAGCAACTGAGACTTCAAGCGTACAGGCAGGCGTTATAAAGCCATATGTTGCTGATGAGCCAGTAAAAACCGACACTCAGGGAACCCTTCTGCCAACTATTGAAGGATTAAAATCAAAAGAAAACAAATCCTCCCTAAGCAACGTTACCATCAAGGATGTGGTTAACGGTAATGTTAACCTAAATGAGCTAAACAGACAGGACAGCGCTTCAAATCAGAATTCTGACAGTACCCTAAAGCTACCAGAGAATTCAGCTTTTACCCTTGATGACAATGCTTCTGACAATTCTTTAAATCATATGCAGAATCTTAAGGATACAAATGCTGAGACTCAACCTGATGAAATAGAGATCCTCAATACACAGGATAATGCCCTTTCATCACTGTCTGTCTCATCGAAAAACAAAAAATGCGGAAGTATTAATACAGCTGATGCCTCTGCTACTGCCTATGAAATTGTAAAGGCTCAGGCACTAAGGTTACATAATGAAACAGGACCTATCTATATAGCTCCTACAGTTATCCCTGATGATTTAACTGACTGTTTAACTGATCTGTCAGGATCTATAAGACAGGCTTTAGCTCAGTCAGGTATTCTGACTGTATCCTCAAAAGGTATTGCGGTTTCACAGAACAGCGGTTCATCATCGATGATCCCTTCTCTTGTCAGGGCTTGCAGACAGGCTGGTATTCCTCTTATCAATGTTTCTGTAATAAGACACATTGGACCTAATATTGTCATCAATATCAGAAATATGCGTGCTAAAGACGGCATAACTTTAGTGCAGAATACTACTCAGCTTTAAATAAAAAAAGAACCGAGGGGCACTCGGGGATAGCCTGTTGTGAGGTAAAAGCTCGCTGCTTAGCTCATTAGAGCTATCGAACAGGAATCCCCTACCTCTACAGGTAGGGGAGGATGTTACTATTTATTTTATTGCAAGACAGTGGTTCTCCACTGCCTTTATTTTTGTATGTAGGTTAAAGTGATTTCCTTATCTGATGTAACTATCATGAGAGGTAGCAAATACCTCTTAAAAAATGCTCAGACTACCATCTATCCTGGTCAGAAAGTAGGTATTGTAGGAAGAAACGGCTGTGGCAAGTCTACGCTTTTTAGCGCAATCGAAGGTGAGGTTGCAACTGAAACAGGTGCAATTAGTGTACCCCGTGACTTTAAAATCTCGGCAGTATCCCAGAAGACCCCTTCCTTAGATATTCCGGCACTCGACTATGTTAAGCAGGGAGATAAGGATTTAACCGCTCTTCTAAAGAAAAAAGAGGAAGCCTATGCCAAAAATGACGGTGAAAAAATTGCTCTGATTGAAGATCAGTTAGGCATTATTGGAGCTTGGACAATTGATTCCAGAGCAAAAATACTGCTACACGGGCTAGGGTTTTCTGAAGAGGAGATGTCAAAGCCTGTAAAGGAATTTTCAGGTGGCTGGAGAATGAGACTAAACCTTGCGCAGGCTCTAATCTACAAATCTGATGTTCTCCTACTTGATGAGCCTACAAACCACCTTGATCTGGACACCATTATCTTTCTTGAGAATTACCTGAAATCTTATGAGGGAACAATTTTATGTATCTCTCATGACAGAGATTTTTTAGATACCTTCTGCAGTCATATTCTTCATTTTGAGGATTGCCGGCTTGTTATGTATACCGGAAACTACTCTGACTACGAAAAACTAAGAGCGCAGAGAATTCAGAATGAAAAGGCCAACCGAAGACGTGAGGAAGCTGCTCTTGCCCATATGCAGAACTTTGTTGACAGATTCAGATACAAAGCATCAAAGGCAAAACAGGCTCAGAGTATGCTGAAGGCTATTGATAAACTAAAGCTTACTGCCGTCACATTAGAAGAATCTCCATATCATATCCGCTTTGAAGATCCAGAGCGTACTGTAGATATTATTGCAGACTTAAAAGAGCTCTCCTGTGGCTATGGTTTAAATGACATAATTCTCAAGAATATCAATCTGATGCTTATTGCCGGAGACAGAATAGGTCTGTTAGGCCGTAACGGTCAGGGTAAATCAACCTTAATAAAAACTTTATGCGGAGTAATTGAACCAATACATGGCACGGTAACCTTAGGAAAAGGAATCAGAATCGGCTATTTTGCACAGCATGAGTTAGATCAGCTATCAGGTCAGATGAGCGCGATTGATCATTTAAGACAGATTGATAAGAACGCCAAAGAAAAAGATCTGAGATCCTTTTTAGGCGCCTTTTCCTTTGGAGGAGATAAGGCTACACAGAAGGTTGAGGACATGTCAGGCGGTGAACAGGCGAGACTTGCTCTTGCAATTATTGCTTATCAGAAACCAAATCTACTTTTGCTTGATGAGCCAACCAACCATCTTGATCTTGATATGCGTGAAGCTCTTTGTGTTGCATTGTCCTCATACAAGGGCGCACTTATCCTTGTATCTCACGACCGACATCTGTTAGAGGCTATTGCTGATAAGCTGTGGCTTATTGACGAAGGTCATGTTGGTGAATTTGATGGTGACCTTAATGACTATCAGAATTACCTTAATGAAAAGAACAGAGAATACAGGGAA
>JBJEWX010000023.1:0-3803 GCA_051885275.1 Succinivibrio sp.
ATTCGAGCGGAATCAGTATTAATGCAAATATGTACCCACATAAAAACACTATCTGCTCATCAAATCTATCCCTAACTACCCTTGGTGGATTCTCTGCAAAGGCAATGGATATGAATCTAATGGCAACAAGTTCAGTTAGCTTAGGTGATTCATACAGCGCTCAACTGGCTATGAGTGCAGGTCAAACAGTGCTTAGAGGAGCCTCAGTAATGGTTGCCTCTACAACTAAATGGGATCTAGCAGGGGCTGTTACAAACTTTGTAAAACGCATTCCTACACTTATAACATCAGTAACTGAATGTATACAGGTTAACTCAGAAAAAGATAAAGGCAAAGACGCAGATCAGTCAAAGATCGACAGTTATCTTCTAAAAGGTGATAATGGCAACAAGATTGCCTGTGACACTATAGATATTGCGGGAGCAATATACGATGTTGCACAGTCAATCTCAAAGGCAAATGCTAATGATGGAATGAAAAAGTATCTTCATGCTGTTAAGGCCTATCTGGCAGTGATTAAGCTCCTGAATTTAATTGAAGATATTGTTAATTCAACTTTCATGCTTGCTGGTGGAGCTGACAATGTATATTCATGCAGAGAAGATATGGAAAAGATGTCAAATAGGGATATCACTCAGCTTACATTCTCTATAATGTCAAGGCTTGGATATTGGGCACAGGCAATTCCTCTTCTGGTATCTATTTGCAGATCATCTGTAGGTAGCAATATGATGATCAATGCAGATGGTATTCAAGAAAAATCAGCTCAAAAAGTCGCTTTTCATGGTTTGGTCAGTGAAGACTTAACTGAAAGTACCAAAATAAATGGAAATCCTACTACTCCTGTAGATAATGTCGTCGAGGAGAATACTGGCGAAGGAGATAGTACTACTAAGACAACGCCTGAAAATGGCCAAAACGAAAGAAACGGTACTACGCCATCAAGTAGCCATAATGAAGAAAATAACACTTCATCATCAAATGGCCAAAGCGAAGGAAGCAGTGTTAAGTCATCAAGTAGCCACAATGAAGTAGATAACACTTCATCTCCAAATGGCCAAAGTGAAGGGAACAATACTCCGGTAGCAGCTAATACTCATTCTGGAGGGGATAACATTCAGCCTAAAACTAAAGATAACACGCAGTCTAAACCGACTGAAGATCATGCCTCACATGGTGATGATGTAGGTAATTAAGCAGAAAAATATCAGATGCGATTATGTGGCGGCCGAAAAGACTGCAAAGAGAAGAGGACATGATGTTTGTCTTATGAATCAGCACAACAGATAGATGATATCAAGGATTTATAATGGATAAAAACACAGAGATTATTCTTGGTCAAATGGCAAGATTATGTACATCAGCTATAGCTATTGGTGCCGCAGGAATAGTACATGAAGTTCTTATGTCAACTACTGTGACAAATCATGAGAAAAAAAGCGTTACCGGAAATAAGGTGATAGCGCCAACAGAGGATGTTACAGTAATGGAGTCAAATCAGACAACAGCAGCTCAGACAGAGAGCTCTTTAGCCTCAGATGAGGTTAGTGCGCAGTCTGGTTCAGTTGAAGCATCTGGCACTGAGGCACAGGTTGCAAATACCAAGGCAGCTGCAGCAAATTCTGGAGCAACCGCTCTAAAAACTCAGGCAGGTGCAACTGATATAGCCACAAAGGCATTAAAACTCAACTAATGCTGCTTTTGGCAACTGAAACACATAAAATACAAAGGGGAGCTTTAGCTCCCTTTTTGCTTGCTTAAAAGCTGTGATTAAATTTCCTTAGCAAAAGCTACAGCTCGACCGATGTAGCTTGCAGGAGTAAGACCTCTTAGCAGGGCTTTAGCTTCCTCTGGCATATCCAAAGATTCAAGGAAGTTCTCCATGATTTCTCTTGTAACCTTCTGTCCGCGGGTTAGGGCCTTAAGCTTCTCATATGGATTCTCAATGCCGTAACGGCGCATTACAGTCTGATAAGGCTCAGCTAATACTTCCCAGTTATTGTCAAGCTCATATGCTGTGTGTTCAGGATTTGCCTGAAGTTTTGAGATACCCTTTAAGGTAGACTTATAGGCAATAAGTGAGTAGCCAAAGGCCACACCAAGATTACGCAGAACTGTAGAGTCAGTAAGATCGCGCTGGAATCTTGAGATTGGGAGTTTGTTTCCAAGGTGAACAAACAGAGCGTTTGCTATTCCAAGATTACCTTCTGAGTTTTCAAAATCAATTGGATTTACCTTGTGAGGCATTGTAGAGGAGCCGATTTCTCCCTGAATTGTTTTCTGTGTAAAAACACCATTTGAGATATAACCCCAGATATCACGGTCAAAGTCAATCAGAATGGTGTTGAATCTGTCTACAGCAGCAAAGAGCTCTGCCATATAGTCATGAGGTTCAATCTGAGTGGTATAAGGATTAAAGGTTAAACCAAGATCCTCTTCAAAATTCTTAGAGAATTCGTACCAGTTAATCTCAGGATATGCAACTGAGTGAGCATTGAAGTTACCTACAGCACCATTGATTTTACCCATGATCTGAACTCTGGCAATTTCGTCTCTCTGACGGCGCATACGGTATACTACGTTGGCCATTTCCTTACCGATAGTGGTAGGGGAGGCAGGCTGACCGTGGGTTCTTGCAAGAAGAGGCACGTCTGCGTAGTTATGGGCAAGCTCGGTAATCTTTGAAATAATTTCATCAATTACAGGAAGAATTACAAGTTCACGTGCTTCCTTGAGCATCAGAGCGTGAGAGTTGTTGTTAATATCCTCAGAGGTACATGCAAAATGGATGAACTCACGAACTTTAGCAATTTCCTCATTTGATGAGGTCTTGTCTTTAAGAAAATACTCTACAGCCTTAACATCGTGGTTAGTCACAGCTTCGCGCTTTTTGATATCTTCAGCATCCGCCTCAGAAAAATTCTTGATGATACCATCAATAAAAGCGATGGTTTCCTTTGAGAAGGCTGGAACCTCCTTAATCTTATCGCAGGCAGCAAGATGCTTTAACCAGGTAAGTTCAACCTGAACACGAAAACGCATGAGTCCGTATTCAGAGAAAATTGGACGTAATTCTTCAGTTTTAGAGCCGTAACGGCCATCTAATGGGGAAACTGCTGATAATGATGATAATTCCATTTTTATCCTCTTGAAGTTAATAGAATTCTGTATAAGTGATCCTGATTATGAATGATTCTGAGCATACTGGAGTATATCCTTGCGACGGAATAAAAGGTATCGTCTTCTGCCGCCAACCTGTCTCCACAGCACTACAGCTCTGATTGCACAAAGTAGCAGAGCTCTGATTTTATCCTGATTGGAGGTATCTCTTAAAAATCTTTCCTCACCGTAGATTATCAGTTTGGCAAAGTTAGGGCTGATAAGACTCTGATAGATATGACCGCAGTTTCTGATATTTTCCTCTTTGAGGACAGTTTCATTTGATACACCCTCATCAAGAAACTCCGGCTCCTGTGCTAAAAGCTTATCCGTAAGCTCGTCGATATTTTCTGAAAGTCGTAAAAAGATTTTTTCATTGCGCTCAATACTGTTGGCAAGAGTAATGATCTTCAGGGCCATTTTGGTAATGACAATAGTATCAGCGGTTTTGCTTATGTCGCTTTTTCCAAAACTGTCTATAAGCTGCTTGAAGCCTACCTTAAGCCTCTGAGGATTATAAATATCCTCAACTGTTTTAGGATTGGTAACAAAAACAGCCCTCATTACACAGGCTGCGGCAAACTCATCATAGTAACCAGTGGTTGCTACCCTCTGGATCTGTGTGCAGCACTGAAAAAGAGCTG
>JBJEWX010000024.1:0-19170 GCA_051885275.1 Succinivibrio sp.
AAGATAATACAATGCATTTATAAACGGATTTTTAAGCTTCAATCAGATACTCTGCGTTGAGTATAGGAAATAGAAACTATGTTATTAAAAAAGCATAAATTTATAATATCTTGCGCAGTCGCATCAGCAGTTCTCTTATCAGCTTGCGGTCAGCAGCAGCAACAGCAAAGAGGCGCTATGCCGGTAGATATTTTTACAGTTAAGACTGATAATATTCCAGTCATTTCACATCTTACCGGAAGAGCTAACCCTACCCGAAAGGCAGAGGTAAGACCGCAGGTTACTGGCATTCTTCAAAAGAGACTGTTTGAAGAAGGTTCTGTTGTAAACAAGGGTGATCAGCTATATCAGATTGATCCTTCTGTTTATGAGGCAAATGTCAAGAGTGCCGAAGCTAGTTTGGCTAGCGCAAAAGCTAATCTCCATACAACTCAGCTTAAAGCAGAGCGTTATGCAAGCCTTTTAAATCAGAAGGCAGTAAGTAAGCAGGATTATGATGATGCTCAGGCAGCCTATTTAAGCGCAAAAGCCTCTGTAAAATCTGCTGAAGCTTTACTCAGCAAGGCTAATATCGATTTAGCTTATACCAAAGTATATGCACCTATATCAGGAACAATAAACCGCTCAGTTGTAACAGAAGGTGCCCTTGTATCTGTAGGTCAGTCTACTCCTATGACTACAATTCAGCAGATGGATCCTATGTATGTTGACTTAGGACAGAGCGCTGAAGATCATCTTGCTCTAAGAAAGAATCTAGTAGATGGAAAACTACTTAACGATGGTAAGGCAAAAGTTGAGTTCTACCTCTCAGACGGAACTAAGTATCCTCATGAGGGAACAATTGAATTTGCTGAGGTTAGCGTAGATGAAACTACAGGCATGGTTAACCTGAGAGCTATTGTTCCAAACCCTGAGCATATTCTTCTGCCTGGCATCTTCCTAAGAGGTGATATAAATCAGGGTATTCTGCCAGATGCACCTGTGATCATAGCAAGTGGTGTTCAGCGTGAGGCAAATGGAGTTACCTATGCGTACATCATCAACGACAAAGGCTTAGTTGAAAGAAAGAACATCAAGCTAAGCTATGAATACGATAAATATTACGTAATAAGCCAGGGTTTGAATATTGGTGATAAGGTAATTACCAGCAATACACAGAAGATTAGAGAAGGCATGCCTGTTACTGCAATTGACCCTAATGCACCTCAGCAGGCTCCTGCTTCAAAATAATCGGAGAGCTATAGATGGCACGTTTTTTCATTAATCGCCCTATCTTTGCATGGGTGATTGCAATATGTATCATGCTTGCAGGTTTATTCTCTGTAATAACCCTGCCTGTATCACAATACCCTACTATTGCACCTCCATCTGTTGCTATTTCAGCCTCTTATCCAGGTGCTGACGCTGCAACAGTAGAAAGATCTGTTACTCAGATTATTGAGCAGAACATGACTGGTCTTGATGGCTACATGTACATGAGCTCAAACTCAGATTCTTTTGGTAATGCTCGTATTGTTATCACTTTTGAACCTGGCACCAACGCAGATATTGCGCAGGTACAGGTGCAAAATAAGATGCAGCAGACACAGTCTCAGTTACCAACAACTGTTCAGCAGAATGGTGTTGATGTAACAAAATCAACTGATGCTTTCCTGTTGGTATTTTCATTAGTTGCAAAAGACGATGAGCATACCTCTCACGACATTTCAGACTATCTTGAATCAAATCTTAAAGAGCCTCTAGCTCGTGTATCAGGTGTAGGTTCTCTTCAGATTTTCGGTGCAAAGTATGCAATGCGAATCTGGTTAGATCCAAAAAAACTTAATAACTACACATTAGCAGCTTCTGAGGTTGTTGCAGCTATTCAGGCACAGAATGCGCAGGTAACCTATGGTTCGCTCGGCGGTATGCCTGCAATTCCAGGTCAGATGTACGCCTATACAATAACAGGTCAGAAGAGACTTGAGAATGTAGAACAGTTTGAGAATATCCTGTTAAGGGTTAATACTGACGGTACAAAGGTATACCTCAAAGATGTTGCAAAGATCGAACTAGGATCTGAGTACTACAATGCTGAAGCTACATATAATGGCAAGCCATGTTCAGGTCTTGCTGTCCGACTTTCTTCAGGAGCAAACGCACTTGATACAGCCAAGAAAGTCAAAGAGGAAATTAAAAAGCTTGAACCATTCTTCCCTGACTGGGTAGAATCAACATATCCATACGACACTACAGAGTTTATTCAGGTTTCAATTGAAGAAGTTTTCCATACCATGATTGAAGCTATCATTCTGGTTGTGTTCATTATGTATCTGTTCCTACAGAACTTCAGAGCAACATTAATCCCTTCAATTACTGTGCCTGTTGTTCTATTAGGCACATTTGCAATCATGCAGATATGTGGTTTCTCTATCAACACTCTCACCATGTTTGGTCTGGTTTTGGCAATCGGTCTTTTAGTTGACGATGCTATCGTTGTGGTAGAAAACGTAGAACGTATTCTTCATGAAGAGCCTGAGTTAACTCCAAAGCAGGCAACTATCAAGTCAATGGAAGAAATTACTGGTGCTCTTATTGGTATTGCACTAGTTCTTTCTGCAGTATTTATTCCTATGGCTTTCTTTGGTGGATCAACTGGTATTATTTACAGACAGTTCTCAATTACCATCGTATCCGCAATGGTCCTGTCAGTTGTAATTGCAATTATTCTTACTCCTGCACTTTGCGCAAGCATACTGCTTCCTGCAAATGCTAAAAATGGCCAAAAGGAAACCTGGTTTACCAGAATCAATGACAAATTTGACCGACTTTATTCTCCTGTCCGCAAGATGCTCACCTTGTGGAATAATTTCTTTGCCTATATTTCAAAAAAATATCAGGAAAAAGTAGTTGTTATTGTTAAGAGAATAGGTCGATACATTCTCTATTATGTTGCTATCTGTGTTGCTTTGGTATTTGGCTTTACCAGAATTCCTACTGCATTCCTTCCAAGCGAAGACCAGGGCGTTCTCATGACTTTAGTGTCATTACCTTCAGGCTCAACACTTGAAAAGACAAAAGGTGTTCTCTCACAAGTAAGAGAGTACTTTTTTAGTGCTGAACAGGAAAATGTATACAGTGTTATGACCGTAGCAGGATTCTCTTTTGCAGGTCAGGGTCAAAATGCCGGAATGGGTTTTATTAAACTTCAGAACTGGAGTTTAAGAACTGCATCAGAACAGCATGCTGATGCTATTTCTAATAGAGCTTATATGCCTTTACTTGGTGGTATTCGTGACGGTTTGGCTTTTGCATTCAACATCCCTGCAATTCCTGAGCTTGGTACTGCAAATGGTTTTGACCTGTTCTTAGTTGACCAGGGATCAAACGGTCATGACGAACTTATCAAAGTTCGTAATCAGTATATTTATGCTGCATCTCAGTCTCCATTACTTGCTCAGGTTCGTGCTAACGGTATGGATGATACTCCACAGCTTAAAGTTAATATTGACTACGAAAAAGCCATGGCTTTAGGTCTGTCAGTATCTGACATTAACACAACCTTCTCAGTTGCCTGGGGTTCTGCCTATATAGATAACTTTATGGACAGAAACAAGGTTAAAAAAGTTTTCGTCCAAGGTCAGGCAGCAGATCGTATGACAGAAAATGATCTTAGAAAATGGTATGTTAAGAGCAAAACAGGTCAGATGGTGCCATTTAGTGCCTTTGTAACAACTGAATGGACCTACGGCTCTCCTAGACTTGAAAGATTCAACGGCTCTGGCGCTGTTGAAATTCAGGGTGCTGCCGTACCTGGTATATCATCAGGTCAGGCTATGGACGAGATGGAAAGAATTGCAAAAGAGGTATTGCCTGCAGGCTATCGCATTTCCTGGTATGGTGTCTCTTATCAGGAGAGACTGGCCGGTTCTCAGGGTCCAATGCTTTACATGATTTCCCTATTGGTCGTATTCCTGTCTCTGGCTGCGTTATATGAAAGCTGGTCAATTCCATTTGCAGTTATGCTGGTTGTTCCTCTAGGTATTATTGGTGCAATTGCAGCTGCTCTGTTAACACAGTACATTCCTGTAAGAACTGTTCTAGAAAATGACGTTTATTTCCAGGTTGGTCTGTTAACAACAGTTGGTCTTGCTGCTAAAAACGCTATTCTAATTGTGGAGTTCGCTAAAGATCTATACGACAGAGGTGAGAGACTAACTGAAGCTGTTATCCATGCTGCAAAGATCCGTTTCAGACCTATTCTTATGACATCAATGGCTTTTATCCTTGGTGTTACACCACTTGCATTAAGCTCTGGTGCAGGTGCAGCTGGTCGAAATGAGATTGGTTACTGCGTTATAGGTGGTATGCTGACTGCTACTGTATTAGCAATCTTCTATGTTCCTGTATTCTTCGTATTGGTAATGAGATACTTTACTAAATACGTACCTGCAGAAGAAAAGCAGAAAAAATCAGAAGAAAGAAACAAAGAACTTGAGAAGCAGTTAAAGATCTAGCAAGTTCAATATAGATTGATATTTTTAACCCCGTTATTGGTCACCAGATTGATAACGGGGTTTTTGCTACTAAGTAAAGGATATAAGCCAAACTAGCGAGTTTGTGCAACTAGCCTGATACCATCATTTACAGAGTCTAAAAATGCTCCACAGGCAAATGGTCCTTCATTTAAACAAGTTTGAATAATATTTGTATCCTGCTCGTAACTAGCTGAAGAAAATGACTTTGGGAGAATTACCCCTAACTCCTTAATATACAGGCCATTTGCAAGATTAGCTTGAGGAACAATAGATCTCGTAGTTTTAATAGAATGAGCCAAATCAAATGCATCTGAAGTTAAAATCATAAACTGCCTGTCGTCCATTTCTTCAACAGCACCTTTCTTATTAACTGTTATCACAAAATATTTACGCCCAGAAATAACGATGCTTGATAAGGCTATCATGTTTAACAGATTTACTGAAATGAGAGCTTCTCCCCATAATGAATCTATTAACAGAATATAACTATCTGAATTTGTGTCAAAAAGTTGATAATGTTCACTTATAATCAGCGGTCCTGTTATCAATGCAGCAGGATCTTTTTTGCACAGAAAGTCCTCTGCAGGTTCGCCACTCTGCAGTATAAGCTCCTCATTACAAAGAGGTAAATCTCTTTTAATCAACTCTTTTTTAATGAAAGAATATGACAGCAAATCATTCAAGCCATCAGGTGCATTTAGCTTTTCAGGTTCATTTTGAGATCTCAGTGCATTTTCATATAAAGCTTTATCAGAGACTCTTCCAACTAAGGAATATGTAGGAAGGATTAAAGATTTTCTTTCAAAATAGATTCCGTCTCTTAAATTTGATTCAAGATCATGAGCTCTTGTATTCATAAAGGCACAGAACAGGGAAAGGGCAAAGCGTTTGGATCTAACGGCTTTGATATTAGTTAGACGACATAATCTATGTGAGGTACTGCTAAATAAGAGAAATATATCTTTGCCTTTTGTTTTTATGATTTGGAAATCTGACTCTTTTAATAAGCCAGAAGTAATCCACTTGTCAGCTAATTTCTGAAACACTGCAAGGATATAGTTCTTTCCATCAGAACTTATATACAGTTCCCACTTATCTGAAGAATCTTCAAGCTGAGAGATTGTGATTCCACATGGCAAAGTATACTCTGAATCAAACAGAAGCTCTTCCTGTTCGTCATCTAAAAGGAATTTACTTTCATCAACTATAAAATCAACCATATTTATATATGTTTGCAATGCAAACACCCTCATTGTTATGTCTTACAGATATAATAACGCACAAAGTTACTTTGCATCAGTATCATTTTATCAAACACTTCAAACGAGCGTTTCTATCTGATAAATTCGTTCAATATTTTTTTATTCACTATGATTTATATACATTTTACAAAATAAGTGATAAAGCTTCTCATCATTCTTAAGTATCAAAAAATTTAGTATATAATTTAGATAATTGATTATGAGTTTTTTGTTGTTGGTTTCTTGATATGAAAAATATTGGAATTTTTTACGGAACTTATACGGGAGTTACTGGAGCAGTAGCTCAAAAAATTGCAAAAGAGCTTGGCGAAGAAAATGTTGATATTTTCAACATCAGCAAAGATGGAGAAAAGATGTCTGATTACAAGTACCTTATTATTGGTACTTCTACCTGGAGTATTGGTGAGCTTCAGGAAGATTGGAATGATTTTATGCCAAAGCTGAAGAAGATGGACTTCAGTGGAAAAGTCGTTGCTCTGTTTGGCACAGGTGATCAGGTGGGCTACCCAGATACCTTCCTAGACGGAATGGGACTTCTATATGAAACCTTTAGTGACAGAGGTGCTAAATTTATAGGCTCCTGGCCTACCATAGGATACGACTTTACTAGCCCTATTCCTCTTAATGAGCATAATGATTTTGTTGGACTCGCCATTGATGAGGATAATCAGTCAGAACTTACTGACCAGAGAGTCAAAGAGTGGTGCAGTCAGATCCGTCCTGAACTTGGACTTTGACAGCTACCCATGGCTGAAGCCAGAGGCTTTTCGCACAATTTGGTAATACCATCAGAACCTGACATTCGAGTCAGGTTCTTTTTTTTGAAAAAAGATTATGTTTACCTACAGCGCATTTTTACTGTTTTTTTTCTTTGCGATACAAATATGACTAAACTTCTATATAATTGTCTTATTTTGTAGGTTAACAATAAAATTTACGGAAACATCATGAAAAATAGCGATCGTATCGGCTTTGCCTCTAAGATTGGAGGTTTACTTGCGGCAGCAGGTTCTGCAGTTGGTCTTGGAAATATTTGGAGATTTCCAACTCAGGCAGGAGAAAACGGTGGTGCAGCATTCTTATTAGTATATTTAGCTGTTATCTTTATCTTTGGAATCCCTCTTCTGATTTCTGAATTTGCTATAGGAAGACATGCCAGAGCAAATGTGGGAAATGCTTACAGAGTACTAGCCCCCAACTCACCTTGGAGATTTATTGGAGTCGCATCTGTTCTTGTAGCATTTGCTATCTTCTGTTACTACAGCGTTGTAGTTGGTTGGGTAGTTTACTACGTATGGGATGCAATTTCAGGAAACTTTGTGGCTTTAGGTCAGGTGGTAACCGAAGATGGCAGCAATGCTTTTACCACACACTTTACAAGCTTTATTGCAGATCCAATTAAGCCAATAGTGTGCTTGTTTATTGTAATGGCAATTATCCACTATGTGATAGTCTCGGGTGTGCAGAAGGGTATTGAGCGCTCTTCTAAGCTACTTGTTCCTGCGCTTTTCATTATTATGATTATGCTGGTGATATTTGCCGCTTTCATGCCCGGTGCTACAAATGGATATAAATTCCTATTTAACCCTGACTTTAGTGCAATCACTCCAGATGTATGTCTTTCAGCATTAGGACAGTGTTTCTACTCATTCTCTTTAGGAATGGGTCTTGTAACTTATGCCTCTTATTTTAGAAAGGATGTCAACCTAAACAGAACCGCTCTGTCCGTAGGTTTACTTGATACTCTTGTTGCTGTACTTGCAGGACTGATTATTTTTCCAGCAGTGTTCTCTGTTGAAGGTGTGGAGCCAGGTGCTGGAGCTGGTCTTGTATTTATTTCATTACCTAATGTATTTAATTCTGCTCTTCATTCATATCCTTTCTTTGCCTGGCTGATTCCTGCAGCATTTTATGTGATCCTGTTTACGGCAGCGATTACCTCTTGTATTTTCCTCCATGAGGTAGCAACCGCATACTTGGCCGAAAAAGCTCATATTTCAAGGCATAAGGCTGCTACTATTGTTACAGTCTCTTGTTTTGTGATTGGATGCGGAGCTTCACTTTCAATGGGACCTTGGTCTAAACCAATCTTCTTTGGAATGAACTTCTTTGATTTCCTTGATTATGTAACAGCTAAGCTGGTTCTTCCTATTACAGGTATGGGTGCAGCCTTGTTTGTTGGATGGAAGATGACAACAAGACAGTTATGGACTGAGCTTACATCTTACGGAAAATACAATTTCTTATGGCTGATTCCGTTTAAGGTTTTAGTAAGATATATTATTCCTACTCTGATTTTAATCATTATGGTAACTCAGGTATTTGACATTAAATTTGCTTAATCCTTCTCACTGAGTTATCTAAAAGGCCCGAATATTTTCGGGCCTATATTTATCTGCTTAAATTACAGTTATTGAGTTATTTGCCAAAACGGGCAGCAGCATCCTCAATAGAAATCTTAGCAGCAGCCTTCTTTAAATCCTCTAGACTTAAATTTGACATATCAACAAGTTCCTGATCTGTAAAAGGCAACTGCTTTACAAAGTACTTGTCATATCCCTCATAATCTTTTGGTGATGATACATAAAGATATGGGAAGGTGATATCTTCAAACTTACCGGCAAAATCTTTGTAATTGCCTTTGATTGCGTTGTATACGGTCATGAATGCAATTAAAGGATCGCAGTAATGGCCACCTGACTGACCTGCCATAGAACCATTCTGAAGTCTGGTATTTAAATCAGGGAGGAAATCTGTTGATACAACAGCAATCTTTCCAGTCTTTCCTGCTCTTTCAACAGCAGCTATTGCACCCTGTAAAGGATCTCCGCCACCACCGGCTGGGATTAAGGCATCAAGCTTAGGATTAGCAGCCATTAATGCTTCTGCAGCCTTCGAACCACCTTCTGAAGAAGTACCTGCGTACTGTGGCTCTGACAGAACTGCCTTATCATCTGGATGAGCTTTATTCCATTTCTCAACACCAGTCTTATATCCAGCCCAGCGACCAAGCCAGGTGGCATCACCCTGTTCCCAACCGATAAGACCAATATTTCTACAGCCTTTATCTAAAAGAATATTTACTAAATGCTCACCATTCTCTGGTTCATTCTCATGCACTGCACCAATATAATATGGAGATTTTGTTGCCATCTTATAGATTGCAGGGCTTGCTTCTTTAGAAATGATTCGGAAGAACTGAGTTAAATAAACCTCATTGTCATTGGCTGTTTTGATAGCAGAGGTCATTTCAGTATCAGATGAATTGCATATGATAATACCCTGGCATCCAGCTGCAACAAGCTGTTCAACGGAAGCGGTAACCTTCTCAGATACATGAGCCTGATCAACATACTGAACTTTAACGCCTAAGGCTTTGGCTGCCTGATCTAAAACACGCTTGCAGTCTGAACCGAGCACATCGGTAGATGACCAGATTGATACGCCAATTTTAATATCACTGTTATCGATTGCCATTGCTGAGCCACTAAATGAGGCAATACCTGCAGCCAATGCCGTACAGGCAAAGGTTTTTGCAAATTTCTTAAAAGCAAAATTCATAATAATGATCCTTATGTTATTAGAAAAATATTCTTTAGTCTGGACGACAATCTAAATTATCAAATCCATAACCTAATAATAGGATGTTTTTTCCGTAAACGTATGCGTAAATCAGATTTTTTTGATCTTTGTAAAAAAAATAATTGATATTTTTTCTTTTTTTCTTTTATATCAATATGTTATAAGGCTAGCTATTAATCTATAAATCTATATCGTGGGAAGGTATTACTGATTTATTATAGATAAGCCAGTGTTTTGTGTGCTGATCATTTGTAGATTAAGATTTTTGTATAAATAAAAATATCAAATCTCTATTTCCTCTATAAATCAGATACAAATCAGTAAGCATTACTACTTATATTTTCCCTTTTGAGAGGTTTATCAAAAATTCGAAGCACAAACTTTAAAAAAACGTGCGATATATATAAAAATCTGCAAACGTTTACGTTATTTCCTGTTTACTAAGCTATCCTTAATATAAGCTTATATAGAGGTCAAATCTCTAACTAGCAACACAATAATAATGTAATATTCAAATAATTCAATAAGTTATCATTGTAATTGTTTTCATGTGAATTTCATTTACAAGGTTTTTGAACACTTATAGCTCACCTTTATCGGGCTGACTTATTGCATATTAAAAAGATCATGCTTTTGCAGAGCATAAACATAAGGAACCTACTATGAATGGATTAAAAAACCTTTCAGGAGCCACAAAAGGATATATTGTCCTTATTTCACTGGTATTTCTGTCTTGGCTTATATTCAAGATTGCCTCACCAGACAATTTTGGTACTCCTCACAGTCTGCTTTTATGTTTTCAGGCCAGTCTAATAGCGACAGTGGGAGCAATAGGATTCTACTTTGTGATGGACATGGGGCTGTTCGATTTTTCTATTGGTGCAAACATAATTTTATCTGCAATTGTAGGCTGCCAGCTTGCTACAGCATTTGATCTTGGCTATGCGGGCCTGATTATAGGCAGCATTCTTACTGGTGCTCTTGTTGGATTATGCAACGGCATGTTTTATGTAAAGCTGCGCATCCCATCAATGATTGTAACTGCGGGTCTGGCCCTTATATATGAGTCTCTTGCAAACTATCTTGCAGGTGGTGTGGAACAGACTCTTCCAAGTTCTCTAAGAGCCTTAGGTCAGATGCCTGGAAATATAATTCTTGCGGTTATAACTTTCATCATTGCATATGGTGTCCTTAACTATACCAAATTTGGAACTTACACCTATGCAATCGGCTCTGATGAGTTTGTTGCCAAAAACATGGGTATCAATGTCGACAAGTTTAAGGTTCTTGCCTTTATTCTAAGCGGAGCCTTCTTTGGTGCAATGGCAATTCTTACCATCAGCTACGGATCATCCATGGTAGCAGTAACTGGTATGGCATCAATGAGCAGAAACTTCGTTCCTACTATGGGATGTTTCTTTGGACTTGCATTCATGAAGTACGGAATTCCTCTGCAGGCAATCATTCTCGGTGAGTTCATCGTTAATATTATTTTCTACGGATTTGTTTCATTAGGCGCTCCTACTGCTATTCAGGATGTTATCTCAGGACTGGTACTTCTGATCATCATCACCCTGACTACAAAAGTAGCAAAAGGTGAAATTGTTAAATAAGGAGTAGAGTTATGAGTGAAGTAAGATTACAGGTAAAAAATATTACCAAGCATTTTGGTATCAACCGCGCTCTGAACAACGTTTCTTTTGATATCAATAAAGGTGAAGTTCATGCTCTGATTGGTGAAAATGGCTCAGGCAAATCAACTCTTACAAATATGCTGACAGGCATCTACCAGCTTGAATCTGGACAATTTATCCTTGATGGTGAACAAATCCATTCTTTAAATCAGGTCGATGCTAATAACCATGGTATATCAATTATCGTTCAGGAATTAGGAACCCTTTCAGGTTTGACTGTTGCAGAAAATATCTTCCTAGGTCATGAGGAGCGATTCATCAGATGCGGTATCCGAAATACCAGAGCCATGAATAATGAGGCAAACCGCCTTCTAAAGGAATATGGGTTTACTCATATAAATGCCTCAACCTTGGTTGATGAATACAAATTTGAAGATAGAAAGCTTATAGAGATTGTAAAGGCAACATATTTCAAACCTAAAATTGTTGTCATTGACGAAACTACCACTGCTCTTTCTCAGGAAGGACGTGAAGAGTTATATAAGCACATGAACAGGATCAGAGAAGAAGGAAACACTGTGATCTTCATCTCTCATGACCTACCTGAGATTTTGGACAAATCAGACACCATCACCATCTTGAGAGATGGTGAGTATATCACTACTGTCAAAAGTAAAGATGTTACAGAAGATGATCTTAAAAAGCTTATGGTTGGTCGTGAGGTGACTGGAGCCTACTACAGAACTGATTATAACGAAAAGATCTCAGATGAAGTTGTGCTGTCTGTAAAAGATGTATCTGTACCAAACAGAATCCATAACGTAAGTTTTGAACTTCACAAAGGAGAGATTCTAGGTTTTGGAGGATTGTCAGAATCCGGCATGCATGAGATTGGAAAAGCCATATTTGGAGCAAGTTTCGACAGAGAGGGCTCAGTCGAACTTGCTGATGGCACTAAGATTAATGATATTCCTACTGCTATTGCACACTCAATTGCATATACCTCAAAGGACAGAGACAACGAATCCATTGTACTTAACCAGAGTATTCAGGACAACATTACCCTGCCATCTCTTGATGAGCTGTCAGTAGGTAAAACAAAGTTCCTAAGCTGGAGCAAGGTCAAGGCTTTTGCAAAGAAATTTGCAAAAGAAATGTCTGTAAAGATGGTTAATACAGATCAGTTTGTTTCTGAGCTGTCAGGAGGAAACAAGCAGAAAGTTGTTCTTGCAAGATGGATTGGAAAGAATTCAGACATCGTGGTATTGGACAGTCCGACTAGAGGTATTGATATCAAGGTAAAACAGGATATCTATCAGTTAATGGACAAAATGAGAAAAGAAGGAAAATCAATCATTATGATCTCCGAAGAGCTGATGGAATTAATTGGAATGTGCGACCGAATTATCATCATGAAAGAAGGCGCAATTAAAGGTGAACTGCCTCGTTCTCCTCAATTAAATGAAAACAGCTTGATTACTATGATGGTTTAAGGAGTTGCACTATGTCAGATACAGTTGCTTTAAAGAATAAAGAACAGGAACTCAAAAAACTGCGTACCATGCAGTTGGTTCGCAATTTGCTGCCAATTGCTGGACTAATCTTGGTTTTCTTACTTTTCAATTTTTTAACAAATGGAAGACTTTTAAGCCATCTGCACCTTGCCATGTCACAGGTGTATGTGATCATGATTGCTTCAATGGGCGTATTTTTCATTATGACCATGGGTGGATTGGATTTCTCACAAGGATCAATACTAGGTCTCTCTGCTATCGTAGTGTGCACTCTCTCTGAGTACGGTATCTTTATAGCAATCATTGGCGGTATTCTCACTGGTGCTGCTATAGGAGCAATCAACGGATACTTTTATGTAAGGAGAAAAATTAAATCCTTCATAGTAACCATCTGTACTATGTTCCTATTCAGAGGTCTTATCAAATACCTGACAACGAATTCTCCTGTTTCAGGATCTGCTGAGCTTATCGAAATGGACAGCACACAGCTAAAAATTGCCTGCACAGCTTTTGTAGTGTTTATTGGATTTGTCTTCTTTAGTTTTACCAAATTCGGAACTTACCTAAAGGCAATCGGCGCAGGAGAGAAAGCAGCAATGTTCTCAGGTATCAGAACCGACAGAGTCAAATTCCTTGTATATGTGCTGGCAGGTGCCATTACTGGTTTTGCAGCCTTTATTAGCGCTATTAAAGTCGGCTCCGTTACCTCATCTGGAGGTAATCAGCTTGAAACACAGATCTTGATTGCACTGGTACTTGGAGGTATGCCTATCTCTGGAGGTGCAATGGTTAGATTCACTAACTTTATTGTTGGTTCTCTGCTCTTTGTTGTGCTAAGCAGTGGACTTACTATGATTGGCTTTACTACTCAGATGATGCAGCTGATTCAGGGCATAGTGTTCTTGCTGTTTGTTGCAATCTTTGCTGACAGAAAAGCAATCCATGTTATCAAATAACGTAAAGCACTTTACTTCATATATGAGCTAACAAGCCTATATCAGTAAGGGATGACAATTGAATATAACAGAAGGAGAAATTTATGAATAAGCTATATTTTGTAGTCGGTTCACAGTATTTGTACGGTGAGGAGTGCCTAAAACAGGTAGCAGCCGATGCTGCAAGAATGACAGAATTCTTTAATTCAAAGTTTAAGGAAAAGGCCTGCGTAGAACTGTTACCTACTGTAATTGACTCTGAAACTTGTATAGCAGATTTAAGGAAGGCAAGCTGTGATGATGAATGTATCGGCGTCATCACATGGATGCATACTTTCTCCCCTGCAAAGATGTGGATCAAGGGACTTCAGGAATTAAGAAAACCATTATTGCACCTTCACACTCAGGCTAATGAGAAACTGCCTTATGCAACTATTGATATGGATTTTATGAACTTAAATCAGGCTGCACATGGTGATAGAGAATTTGGCTTTATCGTAGCAAGACTGGGTATTCCTCATGAGGTAGTAGCAGGATACTATGAGCATGCTGATGTGGTTGAAAGGATAAGCAAGTTCATCGATGTGGCAAGAGCAATCAATTTCTCAAAGCACCTAAAAGTCGCTTCTTTCGGCAACAATATGAGAGAGGTAGCTGTAACTGACGGTGACCGTGTAGAGTCTCAGATCAGATACGGATGGGAGTGCAACTACTTTGGAATAGGTGATCTGGTAGATGAGATTGAAAAAGTCACTGAAGCCCAAATAGATGAAAAAATGGCAGAGTACGAGTCAAAGTACACCATGAATACAGACAATATCAATGCTGTTCGTGAACAGGCCCGTTATGAGGTTGGTCTTGAAGTATTCTTAAAGGCCAATGACATAGGAGCCTTTGCTGACACATTCCAGGATCTGCACGGCTTAAAGCAGCTACCTGGACTTGCAACTCAGAACCTGATGGGAAAGGGTATAGGTTTTGGACCTGAAGGTGACTACAAGACATCAGCATTCTCAGCAGTTCTCATGAAGATGGCAGAAGGTAGAGAAGGAGCTACAGGCTTTATTGAGGATTACACATATGATCTTACCGAAGGGAAAGAAATTGAGCTTGCATCCCATATGCTTGAGGTTCCTGTAAGTTTTGCCAAAACAAAACCAGAGATTGATGTTCTTCCATTAGGTATAGGTGGAAAAGAAGATCCTGCCCGCCTTGTCTTTGACGGTGTTGAAGGATACGGTATACAGGTAACAATGGTTGATATGGGCGATCGTTTTAGAATTATCTGTGCTGATATTGAACTTATAAAGCAGCCAGAGCCTATGCCTAAGTTGCCAGTTGCCCGCATCATGTACAGACATAAGCCAAACTTCAGAATTGGTACTGAGGGCTGGTGTTACGCTGGTGGAGCTCATCACAGTGTAGTCTCAACTGCTCTTACCCGTCAGGATATTGCTCTATTTGCAAAACTCACTGGAACTGAGCTGATTACCATTGGAGATGACACAACTGAAGCAGATCTTCAGAAACTTGCAATGTACAGATAATATTTTCCTTTAATCAAATGTAAAAGGTCGCCTGCTACACATTAGTATGGCGACTTTTTTTAACTAACAGAAATTCCCCTTGACACTCCCACGACTGAAGTCGTGGGATTCCTGTTTCATAGACCACAGCATAGCGAACTACGTCTTACACGATCTCTTGGAGAAATGAAAATTATTTGGCTGTTAATAATAATATACAATATCTGCGACAATAATCTCGATTTTTACCCCCTAAAATGACAATTTTTATCTAGCTAACCTATATTCAAAAAAGAAAGCAATTTGCCAAAAATCATTATGAGGGGTGTTTTATGTTGATAGCTGAATTTATTTTCCTTCTGTTGATGCTATATATCGGAAGCAGATTCGGCGGTATAGGACTTGGAGTAATATCCGGAATTGGTCTGGTTATAGAGGTATTTGTTTTGAGAATGCCTCCGGCTTCCGCTCCAGTACAGGTTATGCTGATCATCATTGCAGTTGTAAGCTGTGCTGTGATCCTTGAAGCAGCAGGTGGACTTAAGTATATGCTTCAGATAGCTGAACGCATATTAAGAAAGCATCCTAAGAGAATTACCTTTTTAGGGCCTTTATCAACATATACCATATCAATCATGCTTGGTACAGGACACGCTGTTTATTCTATCATGCCGATCATTGGAGATATTGCTCTCAAAAATAAAGTAAGACCTGAAAGGCCTATGGCTGCAGCCTCCGTTGCATCTCAGCTTGCGCTAACAGGCTCTCCTATTTCTGCTGTTGTTGCATGTTATCTTGGAAAAGATGTACTTCAGATACCTGGGCTTGAAAATCTCAATTTGTTAAACATCCTGTGTGTTACCTTCCCTGCAACACTTATAGGTGTTTTGGCTCTGTCCTTATATTCAAACTTTAGAGGAAAAGAGCTAGATGATGATCCTGATTATCAGAACAAACTAAAAGATCCTGAATTCAGACAGGAAATTGAAAACTCATCTCATACAACATTAAATGAGGTTATCCCATTTACTGCAAAACTGTCTGTTTATATCTTTTTGCTGTCACTTGTAGCCATAGTACTCATTGCCATCTTCCCTTCTGTAAGAACTGTAGGCTCTGATCCTAAGCCAATAAGCATGGGAATAATAATTCAGATGATGATGTTAGCTTTTGGAGCTGTGATTCTTATTGCAAGTAAGGTTCCAGTAAAAAATGTGGCAAACGGAGTAGTTTTTAAGTCCGGAATGACAGCATGTATTGCAATCTTTGGTATTGCATGGATGTCTGACACTTATTTCTCATACGCAATGCCAGAATTTAAAGCTGCTATAACAGGAATGGTTCATGATTACCCTTGGACTTTTGCTTTTGCGCTATTTGCCGTATCTGTAGTTGTCAACTCCCAGGCCGCTACTGCAAAAATTCTTCTTCCTGTTGCCGTTGCCATAGGCTTACCTGGACCAGTTCTAATTGGTCTGATGCCAGCCACATATGCCTATTTCTTTATCCCAAACTATCCATCTGACATTGCTACTGTTAACTTCGACATAACAGGAACTACAAAGATAGGAAAGTACTACTTCAACCACTCATTCATGTTTCCTGGTCTGATTGGTGTGATTGTAGCCTGCATAGTAGGTTTAGGCCTAGCAAATGTTTTGATTTGATTACCAGTTGACAGCGCCAACAAAGGCGCTGTTCTTTTAGTCACAGGACAAATCTATAAGCTTTAAAGTCAGCTTTAGCGATTTTTCAAAAGAATCTAACGGCAGGAATTCCGCATAAGAATGAAAGTTATGAGCTCCCGTGAAATAATTTGGAGTAACAACACCTCTTGCACTTAAGGCAGAGCCATCAGTACCTCCTCTCATTGCATAGGTTACAGGTGTAATTTCAAGATCTTCTAAAGCTTGGTATATCAGAGCAACCGGCTTATCGTCCCTTGAAACATTGTTGGCAATATTCTCATAGGTATCTGAGATCTTGCAGCTGATTACAGCTCGAGGATGGAGAGTCTTTAATTCCTCAACTGCCAAATATACTTTCTGCTTTCTTTTCTCAAATATGCTCTTGTCATGATCTCTTATAAGCATACTCATAGAACAGTTTGTAGGATCAGATTTTATTGATGTAAACCACCAGTAACCTTCTTTTCCTTCAGTGCACTCAGGAGTCTGTGAACGGTCAAACATTTCAATGAAATCATGAGCTACTAGTAGAGGGTTTACTAATACTCCTTTTGATGACATCGGGTGAGCTGATACACCGGTAATCTCAATCTGAACTGAGGCAGCATTGAAGGTTTCATAAACAACCTCACCCAACTGGCAGCTGTCTATTGTATAGGCGTAATCAACAGAAAATCTATCAAGATTGATAAGCTTAGAACCTTTAAGTCCTATTTCCTCATCAGGAACAAAGGCTACGCGGATAGTTGGATGTTTGACTGACAGATCACTTGAAAGAATATCAAGTGCTGTCATAATGTTTGCTATTGCAGACTTATTATCTGCACCAAGAACAGATGTACCATCTGAAAAAAGAATATCCTGACCAATATATGAGTTAAGCTCAGGGTGCTCTTTAATTTTTATTGAGATATCCTTATCTGCATTTAAAAGAACATCTCCTCCCTCATAATGAATTAGCTGAGGTCTTATTTCTGGGCTTAAGGATACATCTACAGTATCAAGATGTGCAACAAATCCTATGGTAGAGCCTTTTGTATTTCCTTCTAAAGTTGCATATAAAATACAGTTCTCATCAAGGAAAACATCTGTAAGATGCATTCTGTTAAGCTCAGTTTCCAAAAGTCTTGCTAAAACCCACTGCCCATTAGAACTAGGCACAGATGGATTTGTTGCATCAGACTGTGAACTTATATGTGCATATCTTATAAATCTGTCAGAAAGCAACTCTTTGTAACTCACTTTTGTCTCCGATTAATGCCTAACCTTAATTATTTGGATACATAGAGGATGGATAATCAAAACCACTATTGAAGCCTAAAGGAATACCTAGGAACCAGTACGCATATAAAACAACTGTCAGAACAAATAAAAGAGCAAAGGTATATGGAAGCATCATTGAGCTTAGAGTACCCACTCCTGAAGATTTACAGTATCTTTGGCAATAAATAATCAGAAGAGGATAAAAAGGAAACATTGGTGTGCAAACATTTACAGCTGAATCAGATACCCTAAAGGCTGCCTGAGTTAACTCTGGAGAAATACCAAGCATCATCAGCATTGGCACAAATATTGTTGACAGGATAGCCCATTTTGATGTTGCTGAGGTTATAAGTAGATTAAGCATAGCAGTAAGCATAATAATACCAAACAGAGTTGCTCCTGATGGCATGCCCATATCTTTTAGGAACTGAGCTCCTGATATAGCAAGAAGTGATCCGATATTAGAGGCTCCAAACACAAACAGGAACTGCCCGGCGAAGAAACAGAACACGATAAAAGATAGAAGCATCTTCATAATGTTTTCCATTGCTCCAATCACATCTTTTGAGCTTTTAAAAGATCCTGAGATAAATCCATACACAAGACCTGGAGTTGAGAAGAATATGAACAGAAGTGGAACCAACCCCTGCATAACAGGTGCTTTAGGTGAAGTTAGCGAACCGTCTTGAGCTCTCAAAATAGAGTTATCAGGATAACATAAGACAAACAGTAGTGTCAGCAAAGCGATAACTGACAGGACTGCCGCATAGTATGCTCTGTTCTCCTCTTTAGTGACTACCTTATCAAATACTGACTTATCTACTGTCAGATTATTATCAAGTGGCATTGTTGCCCATAAACGAGGCTCTACGATTTTATCTGTCACAAACCATACTGCAGCTATAACAAAGAAAGTGCCTCCAAGAGCATAAAAATAATTGCAAAGGACATTTACGCTGTACTCAGGATCAATTGAATGAGCAGCAGCTTCAGTAAATCCCTGCATAACTGGATCAATAATGGATGGTGTGTAAGAAGCTGTAAACCCACCTGCAAGACCTGCAAAGGAGCAGGCAATTCCTGCTAAAGGATGCCTTCCTGAAATATAGAAAACCAATGCAGACACTGGCATTAAAATCGTGTAGGCACTGTCAGATACAATATGGCACAGTATTGATACCAGAATTACAGTTGGGGTAAGAATCTTTTTGGGTGTTACCGAAAGAAACTTTTTTATTAGAATATTAAC
>JBJEWX010000025.1:0-3774 GCA_051885275.1 Succinivibrio sp.
CCCTTATAGGTGAAGGTAATGCCTGGCGCATTCAGGTTGTAGAAGGTTGAAACCGGTATTGGACACTCATCCTTCATAGCCTTAAGCGCAACATCAATGCCAACAGGTCTTATAAAACAGTTGTCATTTGCAGGGCACTCGTTCTCGATGTTTATCTGATGCTCATGATCTTTATTGAACTCTTCAACAGCATGATTGATCTTGATGTAAAGCTCTCTGTCTAAGGCATAATTTCTTCTAAGCTGCTGCTGAGGAATAAAGTCATTGCCGAAAAACAGAACAACTGAAGGTCTTGGCAGTCTTGCAAGTTCATTTAATCGCTCTATGATGGTTTTGATTATGTCGTGGGTACTCAAATCCTCATTGGTACACTTCTGAATAAGTCCCTCAATTGCTGATTTCAGATTTCCCTTATAGTGAAGGCTTGCTCTGTAGAACAGGTCTGAAAAGGACAGCACTTCCGCTTCTCTTACTAGTGTGTTGTTCTCATAATCATTTATTCTACAGAATAAGGATTCTCTGTCTTCAATAAAGCCAGCTGATTTTTCAATAGCATTTGCGGCTACGGTTTTAAGCTTCTCTATAAGATCAAGCAGATTTAAATTTATAAAAGGGAAGTTGAAACTCAGATGTACCGCATCAGGGGTATTTGGAGAGCGGTTGTTATAGGTGTGAAGATAATTGAATGTAGGGGCAATGGCACCATGAGAAATCTCTTTGGTTATCATTGGATTCAATTCAATCTCTTCAATAATCTTTGATGCAATAAGGGTAGGGGAGAATCCCTTAAATGGAAGCTCTGAATCTGAGCCCTCCCCGAAGATATAGAAACCAGCCTCAACTTTTCCCATGTTTGCGGTGTAAAGGTTGATACTGTTCTTTTTTGACTGTGAGGAATCAGGCTTAAAACTTAAAGCTAAGGTCAGATCGATGTTCTGCTCATTGATTAGACTGTGAATGTATGGCAGACAGGTTCTGATACCCTCATGTCCGTTTAAAGACTCTGAATTGCAGACAAACAGAAGATTTGCTGGTAATTCCCACAGTCTTTCAGTGTAGTATTTAAGCAATATGAGCATGCCTGCAATTGGCGCTTTGTTTTCAAAGCTTCCAAGTCCATACACATTATCGTCATTTTCCAGATCATTTAACTGTTCATCAGTAAGATGAGCTGCTTTTAACTTCTGTTTGAGCTCATCAGATTTGAAGGCGTAGGATTTTAAGGTTCCGTATACCTCATTTGAGGAGGTATCGGTGTTGCACATGATCACAAGTGTGCTTTTAGTTAAAAGATCACGTCTTACAAAAGCTGTAAAAGAATGGTTTTTCTGATCATCATGCGTGATGTAGTTTAAGTACTCAGGATGATTCTTAAAATAGGTAAATTCAGAAACAGTGTTGTATATGGTGTGATTGATGATCTCATCACCTGCTGTTCTTGAAATACTAGGAATAGCTATAAGCCATTTTAACACGGCAAGGGCTTCTTCTGTGAATTCTTTTTCGCTAAGCACGTCTTGTCCTTAATTTATCAGTTCTGAGCAAGCTCTGGTTTATTTAGCTCTGATTTTAATATAAATACGTTGTTTTTAAATGATTCTCTAAGTCTTTTTGCTGTAGCAGGACTTCCTGACGGCAGATCAACCTTTAGAGGATCAACAGCTCTTCCGTTTACGTGGATCTCATAATGCAGATGAGGACCTGTGGAATATCCAGTATTTCCTGACTTGGCAATCATCTGTCCGATATGTACCGGCTGATCTTTTTTAACATCAAGCTTTGACAGGTGCATATATACTGTTGTGTAACCACTCTTGTGGTTGATAATAATGGTATATCCGCCACCTCTCATATATCCTGCATAGGTGACAATTCCATCTGCAGGTGCATAAATTGGAGTACCAATTCCAAGCTTAAAGTCAACACCATAGTGAGGTCTTATCTTTTTCTTGATAGGGTGGAATCTGTTTAGGTTAAATGGTGAGTTAACCTTAACCTGTCCCATAATAGGGAAACGGCGGAACTTACCGGTTGATGGGGTATAACCGTTTTCCTCGTAGAAAAGATGGTTTTCAGGATGACGGTAAAGGGTAATCTCTCCATACTGTCTGGTATTTAAAGAGATTGCGGTCATGCTTGAACCAACTCCGATTCCGTTGAATAAAACCTTGATGGAATCACCTTCTTTTAAGCGCTTGAAATTAACCTTTCCAGCAAACTGATTTTTAATACTCAGAATTTCAGAACGGGTAAGTCCAAGTCGTCTTGCAGCCCTGTCAAAGGATTCCTTTGCACCCACAATTCCCATAATCAGTCTAGGTCTGTTTTGCGCCGCAAGTTGCTTTTGCTCTTGCTCAAGTCTTGCTTTTTCTTCCTTTTCCTTCTGAGTCTGTAGCTTCTTAGCTAAGATTTCCTGTTCGGCTCTTTCCTTTTGTGCCTCTATGTAACCAGGCATGTCTGTAGCTTTCTGTATGCCTGTTTTGATATTGTTTTCAAACTGAGCGAATAATTCTTCTTTGGTAACTGCAAATGTGCCTTTTTCAAGGTCACGGGAGAAACGTACCTGTCTGTTGCCGGCCAGAGGTATGGCAATTTCCTGCAACAGGTTATCTTTGTTGACTAAAAACTGAATCTTATCGCCAATTGAAAGGTTAAGATCATCTTTGCCTGCTACTCTGTTAATCTGCTTTAGGTCGTTTTTATCAAGATTTAAATAAGCGAAAATCTTAAAGAGAGAGTCACCCTTTCTTACAGTCTGTTCATACCAGGTACCATCGTATTTTGATTCCTTTTTCTGAGGTTCATTTGTAACAATAGGAATTTTTGATGGTTCAAGAATATTCGCAACGTATTCTTTTGATTCGTTTATGTTTTCCTTTTTCTCGGCAGTCTGCTCTGTAGACTCAAACTTTTCTCTAGTAGTTGAAGATGCCTGATAGGTGTAAGGAGGCAGTGGACTGTAAGTGTCAAATTTTGAAGAGTCGTTTTTTAGCAGATCTTTTGGAATAACCTCATCGTCATAGTTTTCCTCAGAGCCGGCATTTGCTGAGATCTCAATATTCTTTTCAGTAACTGTCTCATCGTTTTTAAGGTAAGCCTGCTCGTAGATTCTGTTTTGCTCCTGACGGCCTGTAGTTAGGGCAGTAAATGGAGAAGCATGCTCTGGGATAAGCTGACCAAAAGGAAGTGCGAGTAATATAGAAATAACACTTATTGAAAAAATGCCAAAAACATGTCTACCCGGAAGAGCGAACTCTCCAGTCTCACGTTCCACAGCTATAAAATCCTCAGATGAGGTGCGATTGGTTACTTTTATATTAATCATAAGGAAAAATCATATCACATTATGAGTAAAAATTGTGTGACTACCCTTATATAGTAACGGTTTTTTATAGCTGGATTGAGCAATTATTGGATTATCTTCATCAAAAGAACTGTAAATTTCATAAGTTTGATTCTAGGAATGTAAATGTGAACTCAATAATGGGGATTTCCTTTATTCAGGGGTGTATTTTCTTAAAGAGAAGTTTAAGTGTCTAGAAACTGAGTGCTTTAAAATCTTTATTTCTACCCCCTAAACTACTAGAAATAAAATTTGAATATTTAGGAAAACTCGATGAAGGAGAGTGGGGGAGCACCCATTCTTTATATATTGCCCAACATGAATGTGCAACAGATTATGTCTTTATTTTTCAAACAAATAATCTTTATTTTATCCCTAACTCGAGTTTCCCACATGGAAATTTAAAACAAAACTAGATTCACTCTAGGTTT
>JBJEWX010000026.1:0-3737 GCA_051885275.1 Succinivibrio sp.
ACAAGCCTTGCAAATTCCATTGAAAAGTAGGCCTCACCCTTTGGGTAGTCAAACCCTAAGGTATAAAGGGCATCAAGCACTCTCCAATTACCCATGTGCTTTCCAAAAAAAGTTTCCACTCCTATTATGGCGCAGATAATCTCAGATGGAACCCCATAAGTCTGTTCTGCTCTTTTTAAAATTTTTTCGTTTTCAAAGTAAAATCTTACCGCAGCCTGAATTCTTGAGGTGGTAATAAAGATTTTACGGTACTGCCACCATGGTTTAGCCTCTCCCGGTCTTGTAATGGCATCGATAATCTTCTGCTGATATACAGCCGAAGACAAGGCTGTATTTATATCTTCAGCACTCACTCCTGCGTACTCTGATAACGCATTTACATCTATCTTTTTTTCCTGAGCAAAAGCTGATGTGCAGACCAGAGATGACAGCAGCAGTGATTTTAGTAGTATTGATAAAGAAAACCTTGTTGTCATAGCAGAGCAAATCTCCTAATTTTCTCTGAAGAAATTAACTTTTTTGTGGGTATGTATAGACATAATCATGCCAAAGCAGATGGTAAGTGTGATCATGGCTGTACCTCCGTAACTGATAAGAGGGAGCGGCACACCAACTACCGGCAGAATGCCAGACACCATACCAATGTTTACAAAAATGTAGAACATGAAGGTAAATGTGAAACTTCCACAGAGGATCCTCTCAAAATTATCCTTTGTCTGAAGCGTGATAAGAACGCATCTTCCGATAATAAAGCAATACAGAGACATGAGAATGAGAAATCCCACAAGTCCAGTTTCTTCTGAGAGAACCGCAAAAATAAAATCAGTATGAGGCTCTGGAAGGAAGTCAAGCTGTGACTGTGACCCCTGAAGCCATCCCTTGCCATATAATCCTCCAGAGCCAATTGCTATTTTTGACTGAATTATGTGGTAGCCTGCACCTAATGGATCAGAGGTTGGGTCAAGCAGGGTAAAAACACGCTGTTTTTGGTAATCATGCAGCACAAAGTTCCACATTACAGGCAGAGCTGCCGCGGCGCAGCCGGCACCTATAATAATCCACCACCAGGAAAGTCCGGCAACAAAAATCGCAATAAAACCGGCAACTGCTACTAGCGAGGCTGTACCTAAATCAGGCTGTAATAGAATTAATACCGTAGGGATTCCAACAATGGAAAAGGCTCCTATGGTACTGAACAGTTTAGGAGGAAGAGTGCTTCTTGATAGGAAGGTAGCAACTGCAAGCGGCATTACCACTTTAAAGATTTCTGAGGGCTGAATTCTTACCACTCCAAGGTTAAGCCATCTCTGAGCGCCTTTTGAAATATCTCCAAACAACTCTACAAGAATCAGTAAAATCACACCAATAACATAAAGATATAAGGACATTTTCGCATAATAGCGCGGAGGGATCTGAGCCACAGCTATCATAAGCAGAAAGGCAGCACCTGTTCTTGTGATCTGTCTTGTCAGCATATCTACTTCCTGTCCTGAGGCAGAATAGAGCACAAACAGTGAAAAGCACAGCGCTAAAAACAGGCCGAATAGTAAAGGGAGATCAACATGGTGTCTTGAAAAAAAGGTTCCCTGCACCTTGTTGCTGTTAACCTGTCCTAAAGTTGTCTTGTCATGCATGTTCATTTTATTGTAAAACCACAGTACCGCCCATACCGAACTTAACCACCTCAGGATTTGGATCTCCAAGATAGCCGTTAGGGTACAGATCAAGCAGATATTTATCGATAATTGCTCTTGCCACAGGAGCAGCTTTAGTAGAACCGCCACCTTCATTTTCAAGAATTACTGCAACTAGAATTCTAGGTTTCTTAAAAGGAGCATAGGCAACAAAAAGTGCGTTATCACGGTGCTCAACCTTAAGCTTGCTGGCGTTGTACTTTTCGCCTTGTTTGATTGACACCACCTGTGCGGTGCCTGATTTTCCGGCTGCTTTATACTTTGCTCCAAAGAAAGCTCGTCTGCCGGTTCCCTCAGGACCGTTAACCACAAGATACATACCTATACGGCAGGCATTATAGTAATTTGGATCTTTTATCTTTAAGCTGTCCTCAGGCTCTTTTTGCTCATAATCAGAAATTTTTCCAGAGACAGGATCGCTTATTTCCTTTAAAAGATGAGGTGTTCTGGTCACACCGTAATTTGCCAAAGTAGCATGTGCCTTAGCTAGCTGCATCAGTGTAGAGGTCCAGTAACCCTGACCAATACCGATAGGTACAGTATCACCAAGATGCCACTGCTGTCTAAAGCGACTTCTCTTCCACTCTCGGCTTGGGTTAATTCCAAGAGACTCTTCATACAGATCAATTCCGGTTTTCTTACCAAAACCATAGCGGTCAAGATAGTCATGAATACGGTTAATTCCAGCTCTGTATGCCAGATCATAGAAGTAGGTGTCAGCAGAAATTTCAATGGCTCTGTACAGATCCATCCAGCCGTGACCCCAGGCTCTCCAGTCACGGAACTGATGGGAAGAACCTGGCAGTTTGAAGTAAGGAGGTCCAAAGAAGGAACTGTTTGGTGTAATTAGACCCTCATTTAAACCCATCATGCATAAAAGTGGTTTAACTGTTGATGCAGGAGCATAACCACCCTGAGTTGCTCTATTTATAAGAGGATGTCCCGGGTTGTCTAAAAGACGCTTGTATTCTCCGGCCCTAATGCCACGTACAAAAGGATTTGGATCGTAGCTTGGGTTTGAGTACATGGCAAGGATTTCTCCGTTTGTAGGGTCAATTGCCACCACTGCGCCCTTCATTTTTCCAAAAACTTCCTGAGCATAGTACTGAAGTCTGATATCTATGGTAAGGGTCAGATCTTTACCTGGCTCTGGAGGATCGTATTTTAAGGTTCTGATAACCTGACCGTGGCTGTTAACCTCAACTTTTGACGAGCCGGTTACCCCATGAAGATAATCCTCATAGTATTTCTCAATACCAAGTTTGCCAATTTCGGTAGAACCTTCGTAGTTATCTATTTTTCCCTCATCCTCAAGTTTCTTTACATCGTTTTGATTGATTCTTGAAACATAGCCGGTTGCGTGAGTTGTGATATCCGCAAACGGATAGTATCGCTTCAGGTTTGCTACCACCTGTGCATTTGGGTATTTGTAGGAGTTTACCGCAAAGGTTGCAATCTGTTCTTCTGACAGAAAGTTAGACAGTTCAACTCCAGAGAAACGCTTGCGGGTTCTAGACTCCTGCAGCAGTCTTTTGACATCCTTGTCTGATAGAGACAAAGATAAGAGAACATTTAGTTTTTTTATTGTGTCCTCAGTATTAATCTGCTTGTTTGGAAACAGCACCAGATGATATACAGGGGAGTTTTCTGCAAGAACCACATGATTTCTGTCATAGATAATGCCTCTTGGGGGAACCACAGGCATAACCTTGATCCTGTTTTCATTAGATCTGGTCTGGTAATCCTGATATGAGATAATCTGCAGATAGTAGAGGTTGCAGAAAAGTACAAGCACCATAACAATGGATATGGCAACACAGATAATTACTCTTGAGTGAAAAACACTGTTCTCTAATTCCTCGTTACGGTTCTGTTCATCCGTTTTACCTTTCAAGGAATTGCGTTTTTCTTTTTTTGTGCCAAAAAGTGTCCTGTCTTTGCGATTTTTACGGCTTTTGAAAAACAACTTTTTACTCTTAATTCTTATAAACTCGAGTTTCCCACATGGAAATTTAAAACAAAACTAGATTCACTCTAGGTTTG
>JBJEWX010000027.1:0-3638 GCA_051885275.1 Succinivibrio sp.
AAGGTACAAATCCGCTCTGGACTTTAAAGGCAAAAATGTAAAAGCCTATGCCATGGTGTTTGCAGGTCCCGACTGTGTTCACTGTCAGCAGTATTAGAGTTTATCTGTCGGCAGGTGCTGCTAAAATTTGCATGTAAGGTTACAGCAATATATCTTAAGAAAGATAGTCTGCAATAGTCCCTAAAGCACAGGCAGAAGCAAGGCTATGTACGGGGCCATCAATCTGGAGGCTGCAGAAGCTGCTTTAGATACGCTTAAATCCAAATGGGAAGCTAAGTATCCAGGCGCAGTGAAGGTCTGGGTCAACAATTTTAACCACGTTAGCCAGCTCTTTAATTATCCTTCGGACATACGCAGGATGATGTATACAACCAACGCCATAGAATCAGTAAATTCCAGTCTGCGAAAGGTTACCAAGAAAGGCATGTTTGAAAACGAAGATGCGGTATTCAAGGTTTTTTATCTCAGGATCACAGGAGAACTGGCCAAGAAATGGAACAATGCAAAAATGCAGAACTGGTCAAAAGTTTTGAATCAGCTATCCTGTCTTGAGGGTATCTGCGATAGGATAGCTAAGTATTTGAAGTAATATACTGAGGGTACTAAAAATGTGTTTCCACACTTTGCAGTTAACACTCAGAAATTACGGTTTTTATGTTATTCCCACTCGATAGTTGCAGGAGGTTTACCTGAAATATCGTACACAACCCTTGAAATGCCATTGATCTCATTGATTATGCGGTTTGAGATATGACCTAGTAAATCATATGGGAGTTCAGCCCATTTTGCAGTCATAAAATCAATAGTCTTAACAGCTCTGAGTGAAACAACATAATCATAGCTTCTGTGATCACCCATAACACCTACAGCTCTTACAGGAAGGAATACAGTGAAGGCCTGACTTACTTTCTGATACCAGCCTGACTTATTGAGCTCTTCCATAAAGATAGCGTCTGCCTGTCTTAACAGCTCAAGATACTCTTTTTTGACTTCACCAAGTACTCGTACTCCAAGACCTGGACCTGGGAATGGATGACGCATTACCATTGACTCTGGAAGACCTAAAGCAATACCAATACGTCTTACTTCGTCTTTAAAGAGTTCCCTTAATGGCTCAACAAGCTCAAACTTCAGATCATCAGGCAAACCACCTACATTGTGATGTGACTTGATCACATGAGCCTTGCCTGATTTTGCGGCTGCAGATTCAATAACATCAGGATAAATTGTACCCTGAGCCAGGAAATCAACACCTTCAAGTTTACGAGCCTCATCAGCAAAGACGTCAATAAAAGTCTTACCAATAGCTTTTCTCTTAAGCTCAGGATCAGATATTCCTTTTAATGCCTCAAGGAACTTGTCAGATGCATCTGCATATACAAAATTAAGATCCATATTTGCAAACATCTGCTCAACCTGGGCACCTTCATTTAAACGGAGCAGACCGTTATCAACGAAAACACAGGTTAACTGCTTGCCAATGGCTTTTTGCAGTAACAGTGCTGTTACAGATGAATCAACACCACCTGACAGACCAAGCAGAACTTTTCTGTCGCCTACCTGCTCTCTGATACGGGCAACAGCATCATCAATAATAGCTGATGGAGACCATAAAGCATGTAATTTACATACATCAATAACAAAGCGCTTGAGGATCTCTCCACCCTGCTTTGAGTGAGTTACCTCTGGATGGAACTGAACACCGTAGAACTGGCGAGACTCGTTATATACAGCGGCATAAGGACAGGTCTCTGTGCTGCCAACTGTTACAAACCCATCAGGAATTGCAGTAACCTTGTCACCATGAGACATCCATACATCAAGCTTATGTTCCCCCTCATGATCTGTCAGACCATCAAAGAGAGGACAGGAAGCCTTGATATCGACAGTTGCATGACCATATTCACGCTTGCTTGATCCCTGAACCTTTCCGCCTAACTGTACAGACATTGTCTGCAGACCATAGCAGATACCCAAAACAGGAACACCAGCCTCAAAAACCCACTCAGGAGCTCGAGGAGAGCCTACCTCAGTAGTTGATTCAGGACCGCCTGAAAGGATAATGCCCTGTGCGCCAAAATTCTTGATGAGATTAAGATCTGCATCATAAGGAAAGATTTCACAGTAAACACCGATTTCACGAACTCTGCGGGCAATCAGCTGTGTAACCTGTGAACCGAAATCTAGGATAAGGATCTTTTCAGAATGGATGTTCTGTGATGCCATACTTTAAAATTCTCTTAGGTTTAGGTTATTGAACAGAAAACTGATATGCACCCATAAATGGGTGCATTGCGTAATTAGACGTGGCTCTGATAGTTTGGAGCTTCTTTAGTGATGGTTACGTCATGTACATGAGACTCATTAAAGCCTGCGCTTGTAATTCTTACAAACTGAGCCTTTGTACGCAGCTCATCAATAGTTGCACAACCAGTCAGACCCATAGCAGCTCTCAAGCCACCCATCTGCTGATGAATAATGTTGTGTAACATACCCTTGTATGCAACACGGCCCTCAATTCCTTCAGGAACCAGTTTGTCAGCAGCGTTGTCAGACTGGAAGTAACGGTCTGCGGAGCCTTTTGACATAGCTGCAAGAGAACCCATACCACGGTATGATTTGAATGAACGGCCCTGATAAATTTCAATTTCACCTGGAGCCTCTTCAGTACCAGCGAACATTGAGCCTACCATTACACAGTTTGCGCCAGCTGCTAATGCTTTTGCGATATCACCAGAATATCTGATACCGCCATCAGCAATAACGGTAATATCAGTTCCCTTTAAGGCCTCAACTGCATTTGAAACTGCAGTCATCTGAGGCACACCACAACCTGTAACAATACGTGTTGTACAAATTGATCCAGGACCGATACCTACCTTAACAGCACTAACACCAGCCTCAGCTAAGGCTAAAGCACCTGCAGCAGTTGCGACGTTACCACCGATGATTGGCAGTTCAGGATATTCCTGTCTTAACCACTTTAATCTGTCTAAAACACCCTGTGAATGACCATGAGATGAGTCAACCAGTAAAACATCAACACCAGCCTCAACTAATGCCTTTGCTCTATCCTCATTACCAGCGCCAGCACCGATAGCAGCACCAACTCTTAAACGACCCAGGGCATCCTTGCAGGCATTTGGCTTGTTTGATGATTTCTGGAAATCCTTTACTGTTATCAGACCCTTGAGGTGGAAAGAATCATCAACTACAAGAACCTTCTCAATTCTGTGTTTCTGCATTAAAGCCTGAACATTTTCACGTGACTCGTTTTCACGAACTGTAACAAGTCTCTCTTTAGGTGTCATAACCTCGCGAACCTTTACATCACCGTTTGTAAGGAAGCGGGTATCACGACCTGTGATGATACCTAAAAGATTAGAATTCTCGTCAACTACAGGGAAGCCATAGAAGCCGTATTTGAATGCCATCTGACGAACTTCATTGATGGTTGCATCAGGATGTACGGTTACAGGCTTTGTTACCATTCCGTTTTCAAAACGCTTAACTCTTGCAACTTCCTGAGCCTGTCTTTCAATAGACATGTTTTTGTGGATAAAACCGATACCACCTTCCTGTGCCAGTGCAATTGCAAGATTTGATTCAGTAACAGTATCCATTGCAGAAGAAATCAT
>JBJEWX010000028.1:0-3619 GCA_051885275.1 Succinivibrio sp.
TGGTTCAACTAATATCAGATACCTCCAGGAAAATGGTGTTCGCATATGGAATGAATGGGCTGATGAGAACGGCGAGCTAGGTCCTGTATACGGTAAACAGTGGAGAGATTTTGAAACTCCTGATGGCAGACATATTGATCAGTTGTCAAATGCAATTGATATGATTAAGAACCATCCGGAGTCCAGAAGAATTATTGTCTGCGCCTGGAACCCGTCAGATGTTGACAAAATGGCTTTACCGCCTTGTCATACTTTATATCAGTTCTATGTTTCATCAGACAAAAAATTATCATGTCAGCTTTATCAGAGAAGTGCGGACATGTTCTTAGGAGTACCTTTTAACATAGCCAGCTATTCTCTTTTGACAATGATGATTGCAAAAGAGTGTGATCTTGGATTAGGCGATTTTGTCTGGTCTGGTGGCGATACTCACATCTACAAGAATCATTTTGAGCAGGTTGAATTACAGCTGTCACGTACACCAAGACAGTTGCCTGTTATGAATATTTTAAGAAAGGCTCCTTCCATATTTGATTACAAATATGAGGATTTTGAACTGACAGGTTATGACCCATATCCTGCCATTAAGGCTCAGGTATCAGTATAAGATGATTGAAGTTTCAGGGAAAATAAAATGGCAGTCACGAAGAGGCATGAGAGAGCTTGATCTGATGCTGCTGCCATTTGTTGAAAATGATCTGCCTCTTTGTGATGAGACCATGCTAAAAGATTATGTTGATTTACTTGAGGCAAGCGATCTTGAGCTTGTACGCTGGTTTAACGGAACACAAAATCCAGATACACAAAATCGCAAGAAAGTAGTTGAATATATAAAAGAATGTCATGCAAAGCGCATGGGTAGAGAAGGTGTTTAATGCAGTTTGATGAATTCGGGCTCCCGGAATTTCTGTTAGATAATATAAAAAAATTAGGTTGGGATAAGCCTACTCCAATTCAAACCCTTGTGATACCAAAGGCTCTTGAAGGAAAGGACATTTTAGGTGGTGCTCCAACAGGAACAGGTAAAAGTGCTGCCTTTTTGCTACCAGTTATTTCTCGTCTTAGTATTGAGAAAAAGACTGGAATTCAGGCTATCATCCTTGAGCCTACAAGAGAGCTTGCCCTTCAGGTAGAAAATGTGTGCCAGGCTCTTCTTGAAGGAAACTCCTCTCTTAGTGCAGGAACCATAATAGGTGGAGGAAGCCGAGAGATTCAAAGAGAGGAGCCAAGTTCAATTATTGCGGCAACTCCAGGAAGGTTACTAGAGTATATTGAGAAAGGTTGGATAGATACATCTACTGTGATGATGTATGTCATTGATGAAGCTGACCGTATGCTTGATATGGGCTTTAGAGATGATGTGGCAAAGATTACAAGAGAACTGTATAACCGTTATCAGACACTTCTGTTTTCAGCAACTTTAGAAGGATCAGGAATTGAGGATTTTGCCTCAAGCGTGTTAAATGATCCTCTAGAGTTTCATATAGGCACAGGCGATGAGGAAGATGAGGTTTTACCAGAAAATCTCCAGTCAAGAGCCTACTATGCTGCAGGAGATCCTCAAAAGGTAAACATTCTGATCCACCTTCTGACAACAGTAAAGGGAAAATCAATAGTCTTTGTAAAGACCAAGGACAGACTGCAGAAACTAGATGCGCTGCTAAGGCGAAACCGATTTAAGTGTGCAAGTCTGCAGGGAGCGATTTCCATGGCAGAAAGAAAAGCTGCTCTTCGCAAGTTTACTGAAGATGATGCAGATATTCTGATAGCTACAGATGTTGCCTCAAGAGGTCTTGATTTACCTGATGTAACTCATGTTTACAACTATGATTTGCCTGCAAATGCTGCAATCTATGTACATAGAGCAGGAAGAACTGCAAGAGCTGGGGCAAAAGGAGTTGTAACAAGTCTGGTTTTGGCTGATGAGATTGGATTTTTAGAGAGTCTGGCCCGATATACAGGTAAAGAAATTGAAAAACGCTCCATTAAGAATGTATGCGCAGAATTTCCTGTTAAGGATCCAAAGCTTCCATCAAAGTCAGAGAAAAAAAGAGGCAGGGCCAGCGTGGGTGGAAATGGCGGGTTTGATAAAAAGCACAAGGATGAAGAGAAAAAAACTCATAAAAAGGAGCGCCATAGAGATAAAAAGAACAAAGGAAAGCCAGACTTTGCTGCAAAAAGAGCCAAAAAGGCTGCAAGACTGCAAAAACAAGAAAACAAAGATAAGAAGGACAGTAAATAGGGTTCTCATAGAGAGAGGTAAACATGGCTGTAACGATCATTAAAAATGCAAGACTCCATGTCACATCAGAGGAGTTTGTTGATGCAAATTCTTTTGCAATCATGGACCATCGAATTATCCCAATGGATCCTGCATTATTAGAGGATGGCACAGCTGAGGAAATTGACGTCAAGGGCATGCATGTTAGTCCTGGCTTTATTGATCTGCTAGTAAACGGATGTGCAGGAGTGTCATTTGGTCAGGCGCCTTCAATAGAAGCATTAGAGCAGATGCGCCGTTTCCAGACCATGAATGGAACCACAACCTTTGTGCCTACGCTGATTTCTGGTCCTAGAGAAAACTTTACTAAAGCTTTAGCTGCTGTTGCAGAATTCAAGGAAAAACATCCTTATATATGTCCAGGACTTCATCTTGAAGGACCTTTTATATCCCAGCTGCACAAAGGTTTTCATCCCTCAGGATACATAAGACCTTTTACGCAGTCAGATATGGATAATCTTAAGGCGCAAAGAGATGCGATTGCCTATATGACTATTGCCCCAGAGGTTGTAAAGGCTAAGAATATTGTAGAGCTTATACAAAACAGGATAAGGCTTTCCCTTGGACATTCTGCTACATCATACTTTGAAGCCATGCAGTCATTTAAGGCCGGTGTAAACAATGTTACCCATTTATTCAACGGAATGAGACCTCCTGTTGGAAGGGAGCCTGGTCTTGTAGGTGCTGCTCTGCAGAGTGAAAAGGCTTTTGCAAGCATTATTGCTGATGGTAAACATGTGCATCCGTCACTTGTAAAGTTGGCTCACAGGATCCTCGGTGACAGGCTTTATATCGTATCAGATGCGCAGTCTGTAGCAGGAATGCCTAAGCAGCCTCAATCATTTGTTGTAGGTAGCACGGAAATCTTTGTTGATAAGCGAGGACTGATTGATGCTAAAGGAGCATATGCCGGAACTAATATCAGTCTGCTTGACGGTGTAAAATTCTTAGTTAACAGTTGTGACTTTACATTAGATGAAGCTTTAATGGCTGCAACTTATACACCTGCAAGAGCTATCGGGTTACAGGATACAGGTAGAATCGAGGGTGGATTTATTGCTGATCTTGTAATCTTTGATGATGATTTCAAAATTCAGTATGTAGTACAGAATGGATTTGTTAAGAGTATCGCAGAGTTGATTTAGCATGGCCAATATCCTTGACAGAATTGCAGCTGAAACAGATTTAACCAAATCAGAGCGAAAGCTTGCAGATATTATTTTAAAAGATCCTGCAGCTGTGGTTGGTGAGAATATTGCACAGCTGGCTAAAAGAGCAGGAGTATCAGATCCGTCTGTTTGCCGCTTCTGCAGGCGTTTTGGAGCAAACGGATTTCCT